>NZ_ABOX02000102.1 GCF_000172555.1 Pedosphaera parvula Ellin514 | reverse complement strand
TGGGAGTCGAGCCTCCGCTTCGCGGAAGACCGAAGCAGTGGGGCTTTGGAATTGCTCCTTTGCACGCCGATTCGCGAGGATGACATTTGGCGCGGTTTGATCAAATATTTGAAGCGAAAATTTCTTGTCCCCATTCTCGTTTTCATGGCGGTGGATGCGCTCCTCATTCATAGCGGGAGCAAAGCCAGCGGTTTGTGGAATGGCGATAAATCCTGGGTGGCGGCACTCGTGGTGGGCATGTTCCTCTTGCTTGCCGACAGCTATGCCATCGCCTGGGTTGGATTATGGCAAGGTTTGACTGCCCGGAGCTCAACCCGCGCCTGCTTTCTTACTTTGCTTTATGTTCTGCTGCTCCCGGGATTGGTTTGTTTGCTGATCATTGGTTTTTTAAGCCTGATCGTAGGGCTGCCAAGTTCCCCCGAGTGGATGTTTGTGGCCTTTTGGTTTGCGGTAAGCTATTTGACTGATTGCATGCTCTGCGCGCGAGCGACAACGCATCTTGCTGATGGATTTAGAAACCTGGCAGTTCACAACATAGGCCGTAACGAAAGAGGGCTTAACTGGCTGGCAGCTAATCTGACTGGGGAAACACAGTCAAATGGCGTCGCCAAGGATGAAGTGGTTGGCAGCAACCCACTCGAATCCACTGTTCAATCGTGAGCCAGAGTTTTAGGAGTCGGGCTGGGACTGCCTAGATTTATGACAGCGTCTGGATTTTGAGGTCCTAAAACAAATTCGTTAAGGTCCTGAACCAGAGCACGAAATTTTTCGAAATCGGCCGTCTTGACGAGGTATGAATTCGCGCCGAGTTGATAGGCGCGGTCAATGTCGGATCGCACTTCAGAACCCGTGAGAATCACGACCGGCACCTTCGTCAGGCCTGGTTCAGAACGGAGCCACTTAAGCACCTCAAGTCCTGTAATATCCGGCAAACGCAAATCCAACAGCACCAACTTGGGAAACGGGTACACCGCACGATCAGAATAAATGCCATGGCCGGCCAAATAATCTTTCGCCATCCTGCCTTCGGCCACTATTTCAAGCTGATCTGTCACACCCCGTTGAAGAAAAGCATTACGGATCAGGGCCACATCACTATGGTTGTCTTCAATTAATAGGATCGTACGACTACTCTTCATATGCTCGCCCATTACTGGGCTCACATCACTAAATAGCATATTTCAAGCCAACCACAGTTCTGCTCTACCATCGATGTGACTGATGAGTAGTCGGTTACACCGGTGCCTCCCCACTCGAAACGGGGTGAAATCCACACCCTGACGGTCGCTTTGATCCTTTCCATTTCCCGCGGAGGGTTCCCGCCTTTGATGAGGCGCTCCCCATTCCAAAAGCCCCTGTTGCCTCAAGGATAAATGACACCGGGGATTGGACCGGATTTGGGTATTCGTTGCCTCACATTAAATGACACCGACGTGTTTATTGTTTTTCCCTCCGTCAGGAGGGTCCTTTTGCCCCTGCTGCTGCAGCAGCAGGGGCAAAAAAATTTCTCATTCTTCCATCCCGTCCTCATTTTAAGATCGGTCTGAGTTGTTTATCCGTTTGCCTGGCCAGTTCAAAGGGATCGACGGCGTAATACCAGTCGCGCAACCGTTGCGCCTGTTTCCTACCCAGTTGTCCGCTGCTCACCAGCCACTGGTAGGCCGTCTGCGGACGGTCGTGACGGCGAACCCAGCGGCTGCCTTCCCGATGCTTGGCCACCAGCTTGGCTGAGGGCAGAAAAAAGTTCTGCAATGGCCCCCAGGTTTCCTTGTAAAGCTGGTTGATCAAGGGCACCGCTGCCGGAGATTCCAACCGGGCATAGCCCAGAACCTGCCGCGGCCACATCCAGTTCTTCTGCTCCACATGCGCATTGTCATCTTTATGATAAGGGCGTGAGCGGGTGAGTTTTACGGGCACCACGCGCTCCTGCAGGTAACGCACCAGATGCCAGTTCAGCCATTCGCTCCCATTGTCAAAATCCATCCCCAGCAAAGGAAATGGCAGGTTTTTTTCCACGTCCCGGGTTTGCTCCAACACCCCTTGAGGGCCCTTGTTCCACACGGCCCGACCT
>NZ_ABOX02000101.1 GCF_000172555.1 Pedosphaera parvula Ellin514 | reverse complement strand
ACTCGTGGACAATCAAGCCATCCCCCAGGGCCCCATGGCCTCCCAGGTCGCCATCAAAATGCTCGGCACCAACGGTGGCGGTTACACCAATGCCAATGCCTCCCATCCATTTGAGAATCCGACACCGCTCTCCAACTTCCTGCAAATGCTCTCCATCTTCGCCATCCCCACCGGCCTGACTTATTACCTGGGCCGCCTGACGAAGAATCAGGCACACGGCTGGGCTGTCTGGGCTGCCATGTTCGTTCTCTTTCTCATCCCCATGGTTGTATGCTGGTACGCTGAATCCTCCGGCAATCCCATTCATCATCACCTCGGCGTTGCCGCCGCCGATGGCAACATGGAAGGCAAGGAAGTCCGCTTCGGCATCTTCAATTCCGCACTCTTCGCCACCGTCACCACGGATGCTTCCTGCGGCGCTGTCAACGCCATGCACGACTCCTTCACCGGTCTGGGCGGCCTCATTCCGATGCTCAATATCCAGTTGGGCGAAGTAGTCTTCGGCGGTGTGGGAGCGGGGCTCTACGGTATGTTGGTTTTCGTCGTGATTGCGGTTTTCATCGCTGGACTCATGGTCGGCCGCACGCCGGAATATCTCGGCAAGAAAATCGGCGCATACGAAGTTAAGGTTTCGCTGCTGACGCTTCTAATCCTGGCTCTCTCCATTCTCGGCTTTACCGCCTGGGCTTCCGTGAGCAAATGGGGCGTCGCCGGTCTCAATAACTCCGGTCCGCATGGTCTCAGCGAAATGCTCTATGCTTTCACTTCCGCCACCGGCAACAATGGCAGCGCCTTCGCCGGCCTCACCGCCAACGAACCCTGGTATAACACCACGCTCGGCTTCGCCATGCTTATCGGTCGGTTCCTGATGATTGTCCCGATCATGGCTCTGGCCGGTTCGCTCGCCCAGAAGAAGATCGTCCCCCAAAGCGCCGGCACCTTCCCGGTCTCCGGCACAACTTTCGTGGTATTGCTCGTTGGCACGGTGTTGCTCGTCGGGGCTCTAACCTTCCTGCCCGCACTGGCCCTTGGACCAGTGGTTGAACATTTCCTCACCGCGCAAGGCAAACTCTTTTAATCACTGGAATTTATCATGACTCATAAAGCTCCTTCTTTATTTGATTGGAACATCGCTGGCCCGGCCATCATCGACGCCTTCAAAAAGCTCGATCCGCGCGCGATGGTCAAGAACCCGGTGATGTTTGTCACCCTGGTCGGTGCTGTCCTCACCACGGTGGACGCCTTCCGCAGCTCAACCGATCGAGGTTTCATCATCCAGATATCCATCTGGCTCTGGTTCACCGTCCTCTTTGCCAACTTCGCCGAAGCCGTCGCCGAAGGTCGCGGCAAGGCCCAAGCCAATTCCCTGCGCAAAACCCGCACTCAAAGCACCGCCCGCAAACTCCTCGACAACGGCAAAATACAGGAGGTCGAAGCCGACTCTCTCCGCAAGGGCCATATTGTCCTCGTCCGCGCCGGTGAAGTCATCCCCGGCGATGGCGAAGTAATTGAGGGTGCCGCCACAGTGGACGAATCCGCAATCACCGGTGAATCTGCACCGGTCGTCCGCGAAAGTGGTGGTGACCGCAGCGCCGTCACTGGCGGCACCCGTGTACTCTCGGATGAGATCAAAATTCGCATCACTGCGGACCCCGGTCATGGCTTTCTCGACCGCATGATTGCGCTCGTGGAAGGAGCCAAGCGTCAGAAGACGCCCAACGAAATTGCGCTCACCATCATGCTCTCGGCGCTGACCCTGATTTTCATGTTCGTCATCATGGCCTTGAAGCCGATGGGTATCTACTCCGGCGCTGCTTTCTCCACCACGGTTCTGATTGCTCTGCTGGTCTGTTTGATTCCCACCACCATCGGCGGTCTGCTCAGCGCCATCGGCATCGCCGGCATGGATCGCCTCCTCCAGCGCAACGTCCTCGCCATGAGCGGTCGCGCCGTTGAAGCCGCCGGCGACGTTGATGTCCTCCTCCTCGACAAGACCGGCACCATCACGCTCGGCAATCGCCAGGCCACGGAATTCATTCCTTCGCCCGGCGTGTCGAAACAGGATCTTGCCGATGCCGCCCAACTCTCTTCATTGGCCGATGAAACTCCGGAAGGTCGCAGCGTCGTCGTGCTCGCCAAACAATTCGGCATTCGCGCGCGTGAAATCCACGAGCTTCCCCATGCCCAATTCGTCAAATTCACCGCCCAAACCCGCATGAGTGGCCTCGACCTCGATGGCGTCCAATACCGTAAAGGCGCGGCCGATGCGATCTACAAATTTACTGAGATTCAGGCTCCCATTGAAATCATTCAGGCCGTCGAAAAAAT
>NZ_ABOX02000100.1 GCF_000172555.1 Pedosphaera parvula Ellin514 | reverse complement strand
AACTCAAGATTGTGTGATATACCACCTCCGCTTTTGTGACCAAATACAAAGACACAAAGGAGAATACCAAATGAGACCATCGATTCGCGCATTTTTCGTCACGCTTCTTTTCATGGTCACCTGTATGGGCCACCTTTCTGATTTGACCGCTGGCAGTTTCACTGACGCGGACTGGACCAGTTTGAACGGGCTTCCTGGGGCTAACGGCAAGGTCTCCACGGTAGTGATCAACACCAATTCGGGATTGGTTTACATCGGCGGAAATTTTCAATTTGCCGGCACAACGATCGTAAGCAACGTGGCGGTTTGGGATGGGATCACCTGGAAAAGTCTCGGTAACGGTTTGAAGGGCACTGTCTCCGCCCTGGCACTTGATGACCAGGGTAATCTTTATGTTGGCGGAAGCTTCACAACTACAGGCGGCATCTTTGCCACCAACATTGCCAGGTGGGATGGCACATCGTGGTCGGCGCTGGGATCCGGCACGAGCGATTCCGTATTGGCGCTGGCATTCGACAACTCGGGAACTCTCTATGCAGGCGGCAGCTTCACCAATATCGGGGGCATTTTGGCCAGCAACATCGCTGCGTGGGACGGAGCGCATTGGTCGGCGGTTGGTGCCGGGCTTACCAATCGTGTAGCAGCTCTTTCCGCCGATGCGTCAGGCCTTTTCGCCAGCAGTACCCGGGGGTCCTTGCTACCCGCTGTTGCCCAACTCTCTTTCTGGAACGGTCAAGCATGGTCGCAGCTTCCCATGCAGGCTGGCACAAACAAAATTCAAACGGTTACGGGAATTAGCGCCGATGGTTCGGGAGACCTCTTTATCGGCGCATCTCTCTATCCTTCCGGGTCAGGTGCTGTTTTGAAATGGAGTGGAGGTAATTGGACAATTTTGCCCGGACCAATCTATGGTCAAGTTAATGCATTTGGCTTCGACAATTCCGGAAATCTGTTCGTTGGGGGCCTCTTCTCAAACATTGGCGGGGATCCCTACTTGCACGGCGGAGTGTCCGCGATGAACGTCGCTAAATGGGATGGAAATAATTGGTCGGCACCAGGCGGCGGCATAGGCCAGTCGGGAAGTCCCGTCCTCGCGGTCGCGCTGGATGGCTGGGGAAATCTTTATGCAGGAGGCACCCTGACCGCAGGCTATTTTTCGCAGGAAGACGGTATCGCAAAATGGGACGGGACCAACTGGACAACCATCCAGAACGTCACTCTCGGCCCGGCATTGACGGTTGCACAGGACACAATCAATCCCCCCGCCTGTTATGCAAGCGCAGTGGATTCAAAGGGAAATTTATTTGTTGGCGGAGATTTCGGAGCTTGGAAATGGGACGGAACCAATTGGACCCTGTTGGGAAGAGTAAGTTTGCTCAATAGCTCAATCCCCCAGGTTAACGCGCTCGTTGTGGACAGCGACGATAATGTCTATATCGGTGGCTATTTTGAGGCCGTCGGCAGCGTCTCGGTAACAAACCTCGCGAAATGGGACGGAACCAATTGGTCAGCCTTTGGGTCGCAAGCTCCAATCACAGCCATGACGATGGACTCCGCGGGAAATCTCTACGTTGCAAACCAGGGCTACAGCAGGGTGATGCAATGGGTCAGGCAATACAATCACTGGAACGATCTCGGCCTTTTAAACATCGCGTTTGCCGGGTCCATAAACGCGTTGCTTGTGGACGCATCAAACAACCTTTACGTAGCCGGAACTTCAATGGAATCGTTCAACTATGATTCCGGCAATTACGACACCTTCAATTATGTCGCAAAGTGGGTTCCCTCCAAATTTGAGTGGGAAGCTCTTGGATCAGGTCCGTCAAATCCCGTGGCTTCTCTCGCCATCGATGCTTTCGGAAATCTCTATGCGGGAGGATATCCGGGAATGGTGGAAAAATGGGATGGCGTTACCTGGAAAAGCTTCGGACCTTCCTTCCCGATCACCATCGACGCCCTGCGTTTCGACGCCTTCGGAAATCTCTATGCCGGCGCGTCCTGGTCAGCGCAGCAGTCGCTTTTGAAATGGGACGGTGCGCAATGGACGACGAACTTCTTCGGTTCGGGCGTTAATGGATCGGTTAACACGTTTGCAATCGACGGCTCACGCCTCTATGTGGGCGGTAACTTCACCACGGCAGGCACGAACTATTCCGCATACATCGCCAGGGCAAATCTACCCGATTCGCTGGTTGGACTCACCCCGGCAAACCATGACTCCGGAACAATCTCATGGTCTCTTCCCGGTCCTTCCGGCCGGACCTGTTACCTCCAGACCAGCACGGACCTTGTGAACTGGACCAATTTCTCCACCAACATTTGCGGCCCCAATGGCCTCTGGAATTTCACCGTCCCCGCCACACTGACGCGGCAATACTTCAGAGCCGCACTGCAGTAAAAACTAAAGATCTGCTGGCACGGGGATCAAAAAGGGGTCGAAAAAACGGCGGTCCAAGTTATTTACACAAGCACAAATTTCAAACCTTAGCGGAAAAATAATTCGCTCCCTTGTTCACCCTTCCT
>NZ_ABOX02000099.1 GCF_000172555.1 Pedosphaera parvula Ellin514 | reverse complement strand
ATTGGAGTTTCCTGACGGGTCCGAAAGAGAAAATCGCGGAACTGGCCCGGCTATGTGATGTGAAATTCGATCCCGACAATGGACTTTTCAACCATAACTTTCGCACGCTAATCATCGACTCCTCCAATCACCTGCAAATGGTCTTTCCCACCAGTGGCGACTTCTCTGATTCCATCGTGCAGGAACTGCTTAAGGCTACCGGCAGAACCGACCAAATACGAAAACCACAACCAGCCATGTCCGCTAAAGATTCGAGTCAGCTCAATTCTCACCGGCATTCTCCTGGTGGAATAAATTCGGAAACCGAATCCAACAGTGGTTCCTCGTATATGAAGTGAGCCACTCCAACTGTCGGATCCAGCTTAGAATAATCCCGCCCGCTAAGTAAATAACCTGAAAGAGCAGCACAAAAAATACGCTTAAAACGGTGAATTATAAAATGAACTTATTAAGAACCTCTTCTTGGCTCAGGAAATTTTTTTGCTTGGGATTGTTGATGCTCCTGAAACACTCCGTGACTTTGGCAGCGATAAGCAACGTAGACATCGAGTCAGGCGCTTTTAACCCCGCCAATGTGACCATTAACGTGAACGACAAGGTGATATGGACGTGGGTGTCGAACTTCCATAGCAGTACCAGCGATAGCGGACTGTGGGATTCGGGGATTTTTAACACTGGTCACGTGTATACGAATACTTTCACCAGTGCTGGCTCGTTTCCTTATACCTGCATAGTCCATGGCTTTGGTGGAACCGTCAACGTTCAGGGTGGTGGCAGCGCCCCAACCGTCGCGATCAGCTCCCCGACTGATGGCGCCTCCTTCACTGCGCCGGCCATTGTTCCCATCACCGCCACCGCCCAGGACTCAGACGGCAGCGTGACGAATGTGTCCTTCTTCGACGGGGGCACGTTTCTTGGCAGGGCCAACAACACGCCCTACACCGTGGCGGCCGGCCTCGCCATCGGCAGCCACGCGCTCACGGCGGTGGCCGCGGACAACCTCGGTCTCTCCACCACGTCCAGCGTCGTGAATGTGACGGTCAGCGCCGGGGCCACGCCACTGAGCGTGACGATCACCGATCCGGTGGACAACGCCATCTTGAACAGCTCCCTCGCCGTGACCATCCGGGCCACCGCCAGCGATACGGGTGGCAGTGTGACGAACGTCCAGTTCTTCGACGGACTCCTGTCACTGGGCAACGCCACCAACAGTCCGTACAGCTTCAGCGCCAGCCTCGCGGTGGGCTGGCATGCGCTGACGGCGGTGGCTTTTGACAACCTCGGTGCCACGGCGACCTCAGCACCCGTGCATGTGACCATGGGCAGGTATCTGCCGCCGATTACGAACGGGGACATCGCCATCCTCCTGCAGCCCATTGCCACCAATCTGGCCGCGCCCGATTACGCCATCAGCCCGCCGGGCGACAACAGCCGCCTGTTTGTGGTGGAGCAAAACGGGTTGCTGCGAGTCATCCAGAACGGCGCCCTGCTGCCTGAGGCGGCCCTCGACATTCAGAGCCGCGTGTCGCCGCCGCTGGTAAGGACCAACGCCAACGACGAGCGCGGTTTCCTCGGACTGGCCTTTCATCCTGGTTACACCAATCCGGCCAGCCCCGGATATCGTACGCTCTATACCTACAACAGCGAACAAATACCGGCAGCAACGATGCCTACTTACCCCGTCCCGACTACCGCCACCAACAACTATAAGAACGTCGTCAACGAGTGGAAGATTTCGTCCACGAACGCCAGTGTCGTTGATCCTACGTCGCGCCGCGAGGTCATCTCCTTTGGCAAGAACGCGGGCAATCACAACGGCGGCACGCTCGCCTTCGGCCCGGACGGCTACATGTATCTCGCCTTGGGCGATGGCGGCGATGCCAACGATGTCGGATTGAGCCACATCGTGCCGGGCGGCAACGCCCAGAACCTGAGCACACCGTTGGGTAAATTCCTGCGGTTTGACCCGCTCAACCCAGCCCTGACGCCCGGCAGTTCGGATCCGATCAGTGCCAACGGCCAATACCGCATCCCGGCCAACAATCCGTTCCAAGGGCCGGGCCAGTTGAAGGAGATCTACGCCTATGGAATGCGCAATCCCTATCGCTTTTCCTTCGACCACGTTACTGGCGACCTGATTCACTCCGACGTTGGCCAAAACAACGTCGAGGAGATTGATCGCATCGTGATGGGCGGCAATTATGGCTGGCCGATCAAGGAAGGAGATTTCCTTTTCAACCGCACCAACGGTCCGGCCGGGGCCGCTGGCACCATCGGGGCTCCGCCAGGAAATCGCAGCCCGGGAAGTCCCTCGGGCTTCATCGACCCGATTTCCGGCACCTTGGGGACACTGGAATACGATCACAATGATGGCATCTCCATCACCGGTGGTTTCGTTTATCGCGGCACCGCGATCCCGGAGTTGTATGGGAAATATATCTTCGGCGATCTGGCCTTGAAAACAGCTCCCGTGCGGGCGGATGGCCGTATCTTTTACGCCGATCTTCAGACCGGTCTGATCAAGGCATTTCCATTGCCCCAGTTTGGCGGTTCGGCAGTTTTGCCGAACGGCCTCACCGTGCATGGCTTTGGGCAGGATGCGGATGGCGAGTTGTACGCGCTTGTAACCAACACCTCGGCAAATGGGACCGGCGGGATCGTTTACAAAATAGCCCCTCTGCGCCAGCTGGTGGCCAACCTATCAAGCAACAACCTCGACATCTCCTGGTCAATCGCAGGCGGGCGTCTGCAAGCCCAGACCAACAGTCTTGGCGGGAACTGGGTTGATGTGCCGAATTCGACCGCTACTAATCACGTCGTTGTTCCAATTGACCCGGCCAATGGCAGCGTGTTCTACCGTCTGGCCTTGCCGTGATGGATGGGGCGGAAGCGGCTGCGTCCTGATGCGCTGCCGCTTCCTGAACAGCAACGCCGCTGCGTGTCCGCAACGGTGTCATCGCGCGAGTTACCAGTAAGAGGCAAAGCTCCCACCAGCGGCTGGCACGAACAACTCAGGTACTACGGTCCAATCTGCAGCGTTCAGCATGAGGAAAAATTTTTCAGATGTTACGGAGCGCGTGACTGAATTATTGCACACCCGGACTGACGGGTTCATGGTCAATGCGCGGGAAATGTACACGGATCCGTCGCCTGGAAAAAAGATGCGCTTAACCATCCTTTACACGTGCCAAGGTTCTGCCTGCATGTTCACCATCCAAGGCGGAAAGGGCATGAACCGCCGATCACTGGTGGAGAAGGCAATTAAATAATACAACAACTTCAGCCAGCAACCACCGGTTGCGGTGAGGACAGCTACCATCTCCGAAAAGAGAACGGATTGGGGGAACAATTTTAATTTTACATCCAGTGATTCTATGATATAATCATCGGCATTAGTAAATCTAATGACATGCTCAAAATGTTGTTCAAGACTGTGATTGCAAATATGAGGCATGTGCAGTTTTGGAAATGCCACCTGCGGCTGCCGTGGCTTGCCTTTTTGATTTTGGGTTTCGCTGGAATTCTTCCACTGACTTCAGCTCAAGCCGGCACAACGAATTACTATGTTCGTGGCGTCTTAAAAGCAGTTAAGCCGGGCGAACATCAACTCGTCATAGCCCATGAAGATATTCCCAATTTCATGGAGGCCATGACGATGCCGTTCAGGGTGAAAGATCCTGCGATCCTGACCAATGTGGCAATAGGCGAGAAGATCACCTTTCAATTGCACGTCACCGAAACCGAAAGTTGGGTGGATCACATCCAGTCATTCGACACTTCCCAGTCCGCGGCAAGCGGCCCTCCCACTTTGTCTAAAACCGATTTCGAGCCCGAAGTAAAAACCAACTCCGCAGCAACCGTCGGCTCTCAAAACCCGCTGCGAAACTACAAATTCACGAATGAACTTGGGCAGCAAGTCAGTCTTTCGGATTTCCGGGGCCAGGCCATTGCACTGACATTTTTCTTCACGCGCTGTCCCATTCCAGAGTTTTGCCCGCGCCTGTCGCGAAACTTCGAAGAAGTAGAGCGCAAGTTGAGAACCATGGAAAATGCCCCGACAAACTGGCACCTTCTCTCCGTCACTTTTGATCCTGCTCGCGACACTCCCGAGGTGTTGAAAGCATATGGCGCATCCTACCAATACGATCCGGCACATTGGAGTTTCCTGACGGGTCCGAAAGAGAAAATCGCGGAACTGGCCCGGCTATGTGATGTGAAATTCGATCCCGACAATGGACTTTTCAACCATAACTTTCGCACGCTAATCATCGACTCCT
>NZ_ABOX02000098.1 GCF_000172555.1 Pedosphaera parvula Ellin514 | reverse complement strand
TCCCACGTGGACCGCTCCATCACCGGGCCGGGCGATTTCATCCAGACCAACATCGTTGGCACCTTCAACCTGCTGGAAGCCTGCCGCGGTTTTTGGGGCACTGATCTGAAGGATAAACGTTTTCACCACATTTCCACCGATGAAGTCTATGGCAGCCTGGGGGCCACGGGTTATTTCCTGGAGACAACTCCTTACGCGCCCAACTCCCCCTACTCGGCCAGCAAGGCCTCCAGTGACCTGCTCGTGCGCGCCTACCACCACACCTATGGCCTGCCCACGGTGATCACCAATTGCTCCAACAACTACGGCCCCTTCCAGTTCCCGGAGAAGCTCATCCCCGTGGTCATTCAAAGCGTCCTGGCCCGCCAACCCATTCCCGTCTATGGTGATGGCCTGAATGTGCGCGACTGGCTTTACGTGCGCGACCACGCCCAGGCCCTCTGGCAGGTACTCACCCGGGGAAAGGAGGGCGAGACCTACAACGTCGGCGGCCACAACGAGTGGGCCAATATCCACATCGTCCAGCTCATCTGCGACCTGATTGATGAGCTGGCCCCGCAGGTGGGCGGCAACTCCCGCCAGTTGATTACCTACGTCAAGGACCGGCCCGGCCATGACCGGCGCTACGCCATTGACGCCACCCGGATCAAAAACGAACTCGGCTGGGTCCCCGCCCACACCTTTGAACAGGGCATTCGCGAAACCGTCCAGTGGTATCTCGACAATCAACCCTGGGTTGCCGAGGTGAAAAAAAAGGCATAGCGCTCCTTTCTCTAAGCGGGTCAGGACTTTTCTCCCCCCGCCAAAATCGTCTGAAAATGCGGTGGCTGTTCCTCACTTGCCACCACGCTGATTTCGATTTTCTTGAATCCCGCCGCTTCCAGCCAATGATGCATATCGCTCTCGGGAAATCCAAGCCAACGATCACCATACAACTCATGTGCCTTTTCAAAGTTGTGTTTCAGCAAATCCAAAATCCAGATATGCCCGCCCGGTTTCAAAATCTTGTAAGCCGATTGAATCGCTTTCGCCGGTTCCGCCGCATGATGCAATGCCTGGCTTAATATCACCAAATCCACCGAATGCGGATCGATCGGCGGATTCTCCAAGTCGCCCAATCGGAACTCCAAATTCTTCAGCCCATTCTTCTTCGCCTTGTTCGCTCCGAATTCAATGATCCGCTCCGAATTATCCACGGCGATGACTTTCTTCGCTTTCAGCGCCAGCAACTCACTCAGCAATCCCTCCCCCGAACCCAAATCCGCCACCGTCAACGGCGGCAATATCCGCAACAATAATTGCCCAAACGCCTGCCACGATCTTCCCGGCCCGTAACTCCGATCAAACCGTCCTGCCACCTGATTAAAGTAAACCTGCGCCTGCTCATTCCGCCTCGCCAATATCCGCTTCAAATTGATCTGATCGCTCCCATACTCCGGCAATTCCTTCGCGCCTCGAATAGACAGTTCAATGAACTCCTCAGCTACACTGTCCGCGCTCTGGTTGAGCTTATAGAACGTCCGCTTCCCTTCGCGCCTCGATTGCAACAAACCCGCCTCCTGCAACAACCCCAAATGCGTCGAAATCCTCGACTGCCCCATCCGCGTCACGTCCTGCAACTCATTCACCGACAATTCTTCCCCCTCCAGCAACGCCATGATGCGCAGCCGTGTGGGGTCGGATAATGCCCGTAATGCTCGTAGTGTTGAAGCCATGGTACGTTAGGTTAAATGGTGCAGATTTATTGAAATATCAGTTGACGCACCCAATAAGTTATATATCATCTTATCTTGATACGTCAATATGACTTTTAAACCCTATTCGACGATTTAATACATGAGCAAAAACTTCATCTTCTCTTCGGAGTCCGTCGGCGAAGGCCATCCGGACAAAGTGTGCGATACGATTTCGGACGCCGTGCTGGACGCCTGCCTCGCTCAGGATCCCAGGAGTCGCGTCGCTTGCGAAACTTACGCCAAGTCTAACCTCGTTGTTATCGGTGGCGAAATCACCACCAGGGCCAAGCTTGATTACAATGCCATCGCGCGCGAAGCCATCCGCGAAATCGGCTACGTGAATGATGATGATGTTTTCCACGCCGACCGCGTGCTCATCATGAACGCCATCACTTCCCAAAGCGCCGATATCGCCCAGGGCGTCGACGCCAAGGCCGCTGAAGGCAAGGACACCGACGAACAAGGTGCTGGCGACCAGGGTTTGATGTTCGGTTATGCCTGTAATGAAACGCCTGAGTTGATGCCGGCACCAATCATGTATGCCCACCAACTCGGCCGCGAACTCACTCGCATTCGCAAGTCCGGCAAGGTCGCCTGGCTGCGCCCCGACGCCAAAAGCCAGGTTTCTGTCCAATACGAAAATGGCAAGCCTGTCCGCATCACGAACGTTGTCATCTCCACCCAGCACGCCGAAGACGTGAAGCACAAGGAGATCAAGGATTTCATCATTAAGGAAGTCATCAGGAAGGTTCTCCCCGCTCAAATGTTGGATAAGAAGACCCAGTTCCTGATCAACCCTACCGGCCGCTTCGTCGTTGGCGGTCCTCAGGGCGACACCGGCCTGACTGGCCGCAAGATCATCGTCGATAGCTACGGCGGCATGGGCCGTCACGGCGGTGGTGCATTCAGCGGCAAGGACCCTTCGAAGGTCGACCGCAGCGCCGCCTACATGGGCCGCTACGTCGCCAAGAACATCGTCGCTTCCGGCCTCGCAACCTGCGCTGAAATCCAATTCGCCTACGCCATCGGCCATCCTGATCCCGTCTCCGTCTGCGTCAATACTTTCGGCACCGGCGCGGTCAGCGACGAAGCCATCGAGAAAGCGGTTCGCGAAGTCTTTAGTTTCAAGCCTGCCGCCATCGTCAAACAATTGAATCTTCTCCGCCCGATCTACTCCAAGACCACCAACTACGGTCACTTCGGCAAGGTGGACGACACGAACAGCATTACCTGGGAAAAAACTGATAAAGCTGCCGCCCTGAAGCGCGCTGCTAAATAAGGAAATCATTATCATGGCTAAAGTTAAATTATCCCCTGCCCGCGCCAAGGCCATCAAAGGTGGCCGCAAACCCGCACAGGAATTTCAAATCAAGGACATCGGTCTCGCCGAATGGGGCCGCAAGGAAATCGACATCGCCGAGCATGAAATGCCGGGCTTGATGTCCATCCGTCAAAAATACGCCGCGACCAAGCCGCTCAAGGGCGTTCGCATCACCGGTTCCTTGCACATGACCATTCAAACGGCTGTGCTGATCGAAACCCTCGTTGCTCTCGGCGCTACGGTTCGTTGGGCGAGCTGCAACATCTTCTCCACGCAGGACAACGCCGCCGCGGCCATCGCCAAGGCCGGCATCCCCGTCTTCGCCTGGAAGGGTGAAACGCTCGAAGAATATTGGGACTGCACCCTCAAGGCCGTTACCTTCCCCGGTGACAAGGGCCCTGAACTCGTCGTCGACGACGGCGGTGATGTCACCCTGCTCATTCACAAAGGTTATCAACTCGAAGATGGCGATAAGTGGGTCGACTCCGCTTCCGGCAGCCACGAAGAACAGGTCATTAAAAACCTGCTCAAGCGCGTCTACAAACAGAACCCCACGTTCTGGCACGGCGTCGTGAAGGATTGGAAAGGTGTCAGCGAAGAAACCACCACTGGCGTTCATCGTCTCTATCAGATGAAGGAAGCCGGCAAGCTCCTCGTCCCTGCCATCAACGTCAACGACTCCGTCACCAAGTCGAAGTTCGACAATCTCTACGGCTGCCGCGAATCCCTCGCTGACGGCATCAAGCGCGCCACCGACGTCATGGTCGCGGGCAAGGTCGCTGTCGTCTGCGGTTATGGCGATGTCGGCAAAGGCTCCGCTCACTCCCTGCGCGGTTTCGGCGCCCGTGTTATCGTCACTGAAATCGACCCCATCAACGCTCTCCAGGCCGCGATGGAAGGTTTCGAAGTCACCACGATCGAAGACACGCTCGGCACTGGCGACATCTACGTCACCACTACCGGTAACTGCGACATCATCACTCTGGAACACATGCAGAAGATGAAGGACCAGGCCATCGTTTGTAACATCGGTCACTTCGACAACGAAATTCAGATCGATCGCCTCAACAATGCCAAGGGCGTGAACAAGCTGAACATCAAGCCGCAGGTCGACAAATACACCTTCGCTGACGGTCACTGCATCTTCATGTTGGCCGAAGGCCGCCTGGTGAACCTCGGCTGCGCTCACGGTCATCCGAGCTTCGTCATGTCGAACTCCTTCTCCAACCAGACTCTCGCTCAGCTCGACCTCTGGGCGAACAAGGAATTCTACGAACCCAACGTCTATCGTCTGCCCAAGAAGCTCGACGAAGAAGTGGCCCGTCTCCACCTCAAGAAGATCGGCGTGAAGCTCACCAAGCTCACCAAGAAACAAGCCGACTACCTCGGCGTCTCTCCCGACGGTCCTTACAAACCCGACCACTATCGCTATTAAAAACCCGCGATAATCGTCGCAATCTTTCAAGGCGAACGGCACCCCCGTTCGCCTTTTTGCTTTTTGCACCAACTTCTCAGTTCGGATCATATCTGAATTCTGGCTTCTGAATTCCGCTTTTTTA
>NZ_ABOX02000097.1 GCF_000172555.1 Pedosphaera parvula Ellin514 | reverse complement strand
ATCGGAAGGCTTGGAAAATTTCGAATGGCGAGTTTCAAATGCCAAATGTGAAGACTGGAAGACGAAGGAAATTTCAAATGACCAATTTCGAGTTTCGAATTCAAGGCTCTAACGGAAGATAACGGTATATAACGCCAAATAACGCCTTATAACGGTTAAAATTTTTTTGGAGGATTTGCAGATGACAAAAGTCAGGAAGCCAGACATCAGAATGCAAAACGGAGAACCCCTCACCTGTCCTTTGGACATCCTCTCCCCGCTCAAGTATTCGCGTGGCGAGGAAGTGGCGGGTTGGTTGGGCTGTCCCGGGTACTTAACCCGTCCTCGAGCGATTACCGATCTGGGTGGTTTTTACGAAGCTGAGTCGGCGGTGGACCGTGAGTTAACGGGAGCTAACGGGAGTTCAGGCCGCGTGCTGAAACAACCTGACCCAATCTGCTGGTCCTCCGGGTGCCAGTCGGCGTTGCTCCTCAGTCGCAGATCGCTTTGGATATGCTCTTGCGTCGCGCCTTGAATGACGTCCGGATGCCGGCGCATCTCGTATCAGTTTGCATCTGCACGAGGCCTGGCGGCACAACTTTTTATTTTTTTTGAATTTTGAATGAAGTCTGAAATTGCAGGTTGTCAGGTCGGGTTGCAGTGTGTTGCCTGCTGTTTGTTGCGTGTTATGAGGCCCCCGGTTTTGTGGTTGAAAAAAAAGAATGAATCGAGACAATGCGACTTAGCGCGAGATAATTGGGCTAATTCGACGTAAAAATTCGAGTGATGTTCCAAAGTGAACAGAAATGGAAAATGGGAGAGGTTTAGGGGCTACCTAATATTAGGGACTGTTATTTTTGAAGAATTACTGGTTTACTTGCGTCTGGGTTCCTTGACGATGAGTTTGCGGTTGCAAGGCTCGCGAGCAGAACGAATAGAAATTTTATGAATACACCTATGGATAAGCCTACTTCACGGCGTGATTTTTTGAAAACTTCAGCGATTCTTGGCAGCGCCTTGGCGGCTCCGGCGATTTTGCCGGGCAAGCTTTTTGGCGCGGAAACCAACGGCGAGACGTTGAAGGTTGGTCTGATTGGTTGCGGCGGTCGCGGAACGGGTGCGGCGACGCAGGCGCTGAACGCGGACAAGAATGTGGTGTTGTGGGCGATGGGGGATGCGTTTGAGGATCGTCTGCAAGGGAGCCTGAAGGCGTTGAAGGATGACAAGGATGTTGGCAGCAAGGTGAAGGTGGATCCGGAGCATTGTTTCGTGGGTTTTGACGCGTATCAAAAGGTGATTGATAGCGGGGTGGATGTGGTGCTGTTGACGACGCCGCCGGGATTTCGGCCGATGCATTTGAAGGCGGCGGTGGCGGCGGGCAAGCATGTTTTTTGTGAGAAGCCGGTGGCGGTGGATGCGCCAGGGGTGCGGTCGGTGCTGGCTTCGGCAGAGGAAGCGAGGAAGAAGAAGCTCTCACTGCTGTCGGGTTTTTGTTATCGCTACAGCAAGGGTGAGCGGGAGTTGGTGAAGCGGATTCACGACGGCGAGATTGGTGATGTGACGTCGATTTATAATTCCTACAATACGAGCCCGGTGTGGTGCCATCCACGGCAGGAGGGCTGGACGGACATGCAGGCGCAGATGCGGAACTGGTATTATTACACCTGGCTTTCGGGTGATCATATCGTGGAGCAGGCGATTCATAATATCAACAAGATGGCCTGGGTGATGAATGATGTGGCGCCGGTGAAGGCGATTGCGGTGGGTGGCCGGCAGGTGCGGACGCAGCCGGAGTTTGGTCATATTTATGATCATTTCGCGGTCGTGTATGATTATCCGAATGGTGTGAAGGGGATTCATATGTGCCGTCAGTGGGAGAATTGCGCGAACGAGGGGCTGGATTGGGGTACGGGAACGAAGGGGAGTTACAAGATTGTTCCGTTCCAATCGCAGGAGCTCAAAGTTACGGGTGGAAATACCTGGAAAAACTTGTTTAAGAATCAGAAGAACATGTACCAAGTGGAGCATGATGAATTTTTCGCCTCGATCCGTTCCGGCAATCCGATGAATGACGGAAAGATGATGGCTGATAGCACGTTGGTGGCGATCATGGGACGGATGGCGGCTTATACCGGCGAAGTGGTGACCTGGGATCAGGCGCTGAATTCGCAGGAAGTGTTGGCGCCGGAGAAGATTGACTGGGACGTGAAGTTGACGGAACCGGCAGTGGCGATTCCGGGGAAGACGAAGGTCGTGTAAATTTCGAATGACGAATTTCGAATTGCGAGTGCCGGATAGAAATTGAGTGAAATGGGAACTGAATGAATTCATCTTTTAACCGACGGGATTTCTTGAAGTTGGGCGGGAGTGCGCTGGCACTGGCATCGTTGACGCCGGCAAGCCTGGTGGCGGAAGAGACGGCTCCGGCCAGGAAACGGGTCCTTAAAAAGGGATTGATGTTTGCCACGGTGAGCGGCACTGCGTCGGTGATGGATAAATTCAAGATGATCAAGGACGCGGGCTTCGATGGCGTGGAACCGAACAGCGGGATGGATCGCGATGAGGTGTTGAAGGCGCGCGATGCGACGGGGTTGGAGATTGCGAGTGTGTGTGATTCGGTGCATTGGGCGAAGACGCTAACCGATGCGAATCCATCGGTGCGCGCCGTGGGAGTGGAAGGGTTGAAGACGGCGTTGCAGGATGCGCAAAAATATGGGGCATCGTCGGTGCTGCTGGTGCCGGGAGCGGTGAACAAGCATGTGTCCTATGAGGATGCCTACAAGCGTTCGCAAGAGGAGATTCGCAAGGCGCTTCCCATGGCGGAGCAATGCGGGGTGAAGATCGCGATTGAGAATGTTTGGAACGACTTTTTGCTGAGCCCGCTGGAGGCTGCGCGCTACGTGGATGAGTTCAACAGCCCGTGGGTGGGCTGGCATTTCGATATTGGCAATGTGATTGCGTATGGGTTTCCAGAGCAATGGATACAGGTCCTTGGAAAGCGGATTCAGAAGTTGCACATCAAGGAATACAGTCGGAAGAAGCGCGATGACGAAGGGCGTTGGAAAGGATTCCAGGTGGAATATCTGGAAGGCGACAACAACTGGCCGGCGGTGATGAAGGCATTGGATGGAGTTGGCTACAAAGGTTGGGCGATTGCGGAGCCAGCGTGGTGGCCGCAGGGAGTGGAGTTGCCGGTGCGATTGAAGCAAATTTCCGAGAAGATGGATAAGATTTTGGCTTTGTGAAACTTTTCCTGATGCGATAGCGTCTGGGAAACCATGAAACCAACCCAGACAACCTCGCGTCGTGATTTCATCAAAACTTCGGCAATTATCGGCGGAGCCTTGGCGGCTCCGGCGATTCTTTCCAGCAAGGTTTCGGCGGCGGAGAATAGGGAGATGTTGCGGGTTGGTTTGATTGGTTGCGAAGGGCTGATGACCAATGATAAATGACCAGGAAGTAGCGAATGGTGCAGATGGAAAGGCAGTGTCGCCGAAAAAGCGCGAGCTGAAAAAGGGATATTTTTTGAACACCTTTCCGGGCAAGTTTTCGCTGTTGGAGAAGTTCAAGATGCTGAAGGAGGCGGGCTTTGAGGGAGTGGAAGCACCGAGTCATTTGGACCAGGAGGAAGTTCTCAAGGCGTGCGAAGAGACAGGCCTGAAGCTTCCAACTGTATCCTGTGGTGCGCATAGCAGGATGCTTTCGAGTGGGAATCCCGAGCAACGTAAAAAGGGCTTGGACGGGGTGATGCAGGCGTTGCACGATGCGAAGCGTTATGGGGCGAGTTCAATTTTGGTTGTTCCGGGTACGGTGGATGAAAGAATGACGTATGCGGATGCGTATACGAGAACGCAGGACGAACTTCGCAAAGCCATTCCACTGGCGGAAGAGTTGGGAGTGAAGATGGGTTTCGAAAACACCTGGAATCATTTTCTGCTCAGTCCCATGGAGTCGGCACGCTATGTGGATGAGTTCAAGAGTTCAGCGGCGGCCTGGCATTTTGATGTGGGGAACATCATTGGTTTCGGTTATCCCGAGCAATGGATTCGGATTCTGGGCAAGCGCATTCAAAAGTTGCATATCAAGGAATACAGCCGCAAGAAGCAGGACGCGGTGGGCGTTCGTAAAGCGTGGGCAGTGGAATATCTGGAGGGAGATAATGATTGGCCGACCGTGATGAAAGCGTTGGATGAGATTGGATATAGTGGATGGGCGGTGGCGGAGCCGGCGTGGCGTCCCGAGGGAGTGAGCGTCGAAAAGCGGTTGAAGACAATTGTGGAGAAGATGGAGAAGATTCTTGCGTGTTGAGAAATGAAATGGCTTTCCAGACTGTTATTAAAGATCAAGATTCGTCGAGCATTGGCGAGAGCTGATGGGAATAGTCCTGAGGTGAGGCATTCGGTAAAGTTGTTTTGGGCTTCAGCCTCTGTCTTGTATCGAACAGCGGTTGGCCCGACTGCCATTATTCCGATTGAATTGGCGGCGCTCCAACGCTTATGCGAACAACCTCAAATAGCTGAATTATTTTTTGTGATCTTGTGGATAATCCCAATCTGATGCTCGTAGCGTATGGGCTAACAGGACTGCAAATGATTAACAGTTCAAGGCTCAAAGCAGAAACAAATACTGCAGTTGGGCGTCAGGAAACTATTTTTGTACAGGCGGGTTGTTTGGGTGTGAACCGGAAGCTCGGAGAGTTTGCTCTGGACCTATGCGACGATGGGAAGACTGGGAAACACCGCCAAAATCAATGAGATATTTTGTCACCATGCGGGAGGAGAATTCTCTTTAAGTGTTGCGGAGGAAAGGTTGTAGAAGCGTGCTGAGTTGGTCCGGAAGACGTTTAGGTCTGTCGCCGAGGCTGGTGCAGACATGTTGGGTCTCGGCTTCGAACAGGCGGAGTGCCGTTCTG
>NZ_ABOX02000096.1 GCF_000172555.1 Pedosphaera parvula Ellin514 | reverse complement strand
ATGCCTGCCGTGGTGGAACCAAGACACCTTATTTCTGGGGCGATGACGCTTCAAAGGCTGGTGATTATGGCTGGTTCATTGATAATTCCGACAACACTACCCAGCCTTGCGGCAAGAAGCAGGCAAACCCGTATGGGCTTTATGATATTGTCGGCAATGTGGCCGAATGGTGTGCGAAGGATTCAAAGGATGCGCAAGATGTGGCGCGTGGAGGTGCGTTTACCGAGCCAGTGACCAAGATGCGGAGCAATGCGCGGATGGTTTGCAATGCGGAGTGGAACGAATTGGATCCGCAGAATCCCAAAAGCATTTGGTGGTTGGCGTCGGCGGATTTCGTAGGTTTCCGGGTGGTGCGTGATCTCGGAGATGCGAGGACTGCGGAGAAAGCAAAATAAGCTCGCAATTTATTTTAGAATTGCCATCATGAAGACATTCACCTTGCAGCAAACATTTGATCTATGAATCAAGACCAACCTCTATCATCGAGCGAGCAGACGGATCTGACTCGCCGTAGTTTTCTGAAACGTTCCTCAGTTGTCGCGGCCGGTGCGGCGGTGGCATCGAGTTTTCCATTTGTAATCAACAGTTCCGCGCAGGAAGATGGCAAGCCGATTCGTATCGGCCTGGTCGGCTGCGGCGGACGTGGCACTGGTGCGGCGGGGAATGCGCTGAGTTCGGCCAAGAATGTGCAGATCGTCGCGCTGGCGGATTTGTTCAAGGATCGTTTGGACAGTTGCCGTGAGAATTTGAAGAAGCAGGGCGTGGAAATTCCTGACGACCGTTGTTTCGTTGGCTTTGATGCCTATCAGAAGTTGCTGGCATTGAGTGATATCAACTACGTGATTTTGGCAACGATGCCGCATTTCCGTCACATTCATTTGCGCGCGGCGGTTGAAGCGGGCAAGAATGTTTTCATGGAGAAGCCGGTGGCGGTGGATGGACCGGGGATTCGTTCGGTGATTGAGTCGGGCGAAATGGCGAAGCAAAAGGGGCTTTCGATTGTGGCCGGGACACAACGCCGTCACCAACCGGATTACCAGGATACGATTAAGCGCCTGCAGGACGGGGCGATTGGCGACATTTTGGTTGGTCGTGCCTACTGGAACGGCAGCGAATTGTGGCATCATGGCCGCAACGCGGACTGGTCTGAAATGGAATATCAATGCCGTAATTGGTATTACTTCACCTGGCTGTGCGGTGATCATATCGTCGAGCAGCATGTGCATAATCTGGACGTGATGAACTGGGTGATGGGGGCGCATCCAATCAAGGCGAGTGGCATGGGTGGACGCCAGGTTCGCACCGATCCCAAGTATGGGCATATTTTCGACCATTTCGCTGTGGAATATGAATACGCAAATGGTGCGAGGATGTTCAGCCAATGCCGCCAGCATGACAATTGCGAAGACAACATTAGCGAAGCGGTGATCGGCGTGAACGGAACGAGCAACTGTCACACGAGCATCAAACCGAAGAACGGGGCGGAATGGAAATTTACCGGCAAGAATAAGAATGGTTACGTGCAGGAGCATGCGGACTTGATCGCAGCGATTCGTGCGGAGAAACCGGTGAACGAAGCGCGGCAGGTTGCGGAGAGTACTCTGACAGCCATCATGGGACGTGAATCGGCTTACTCGGGTCACTCCGTCACCTGGGATGAAATGTTGAACTCCAATGTTCGACTCGGGCCGGAAACCTATTCCTTTGAAGTGCAGCCGCCGCACGCAGCAGTGGCCATACCGGGCAAATACAAGATGGCGTGAGTGGTAGAAGGTTG
Organism: Pedosphaera parvula Ellin514; assembly: GCF_000172555.1. Lineage (NCBI taxonomy): Bacteria > Pseudomonadati > Verrucomicrobiota > Pedosphaerae > Pedosphaerales > Pedosphaeraceae > Pedosphaera > Pedosphaera parvula. Next base: position 3,794 of record NZ_ABOX02000096.1, on the reverse strand, counting down.
TTCAACCACGAATAAACACGAATATCAAAGGCCGATCCGTTAACGGGTCGGCCTTTTTTTGATTTAGAATTGAATGATGAAGTTTTTGTTTGAAGCAGAGAAGAGTGGGAAAGATTGGACACGAGCTTTTGGCTGCGCGGTTTTAATGTGTATTTTCACTTTGCTGTTGACTGGTTGTGCGACGGAGCAAGGGGCGGAAATATCATTGCATCGCTATGAGTATGGGGAGTTGCACATGGCGAGCCTGTTTCGGATCACGCTCTATGCTTCAAATCAGGCGGAGGCAGATGAGGCGGCGGTGGCGGCCTTCCAAAAGATCGAGGAGTTGAATAACTGCATGAGCGATTACGACGCAAACAGCGAACTCATGCGGCTCTGTGCCCAACCATATGGGACGCCCGTGAAGGTGAGTGATGATTTGTTTGAGATTTTGGCGGAGAGCCAACGAGTGGCGCGGGAGAGTGATGGGGCATTCGATGTGACAGTGGGGCCTTACGTGCGGCTTTGGCGCGCGGCGAGAAAGAAAAAGGTTTTGCCGACTGAAGCGGAATTGGCAGAGGCCAGGAAGGAAGTGGGATATCAGAAGTTGTTGCTGAATGCGCGAGGGAAGACGGTGATTCTTACAGTGCCGAACATGAAGCTGGACCTGGGCGGGATTGCGAAGGGTTATGCGGCGGACAAGGCCTTGCAAGTTTTGAAAAGTAAGGGAGTGACGCGCGCGATGGTGGCGGCCAGCGGAGATATTGCGTTGGGCGATGCGCCGCCAGGGCACGCTGGATGGGCGATTGGGATTGCATCGATTGATCCGAAGGATGCGAAAGTCACGAAAACAGTGCTCTTGAAAAACGCCGGTATTTCCACGTCAGGTGATACAGAGCAATTTGTGGAGATTGGGGGCAAACGTTACTCGCATGTGGTGGATACGCAGACGGGTCTAGGACTCACCATACGAATTCAGGCGACAATCATCGGGCCGAACGCGACGATCACGGATGGATTGGATAATACGGTATGCGCGTTGGGAGTTGAGCGAGGGTTAGCGTTGATTGATTCGCTGCCGAAGACGGCGGCCTTGGTGGTGACGGAGAATGAGCAGGGGAGGCGGGTGTATCAGTCGAAACGGTTTAAGGCGCTGAAGTTTCAGCCATGACAACGGAATAAAAGATGTTCCAAGTTGCAAGGCGGGTAACTAGACTAACTACAATAAGGTAATCCTATGTCCACCAACTACTCCGCTCTATGGCAAGTTCTGCAAAACTACTTGATTATGATGCCGGTCATTCTGTTACACGCGACCGGTGCAGCGGTGGCAATCATGAGATGGAATCGACATCCGAAAATTTCCCGCTTTGCACTTATAGGATTCGGGATTCCTTTGTTTCTCAATATCATAATGCCCATTATTAACAGTTTGATCGTCTCGTCGATTGTTGGCAGAGGTGCCAACACGATGTATTACGGAATGAGCCACAATTTATTGCTCAGCATTGTCCCCTCAATATCGACGGTGTTTGCAGCGGTAGGATATCTGCTCTTGATCCTGGCGATCTTCAGCGATCGTCCCGTGAATTCGTCCCAGTAAACTTAATGTTTGCGAGCTATGACGTCGATTTCCACTTTGATGTTGCTCCAGAGGACTGATTGGACGGTGGTGCGGGCAGGGAGGACGGCGACGTCCTTGAAGAATTCCTTGTAAGTGGCGTTGAAGCGGTCGAATTCGTTGATGTCGGAGAGGTGGACGGTGCTTTTTACCACGTCGTTCAGCGAGCAGCCGGCGGCTTTGAGAATGGTGGCGACGTGGGTAAGGGTGAGTTTGGTTTCCTCTTCAATCGTGCCGCGAATGGGGAGGGCGGTTTTGGCATCGAGTGGGCCCTGGCCGCTGACATAAATCCAGCCATCGATTTCCACGGCGGCAGAGTAGGCACCTGTGCTTTTTTCCTTCTCGGGATGTTTAATTTCTTTCTTCGGCATGGAGCAAAATATTTTGTTTAGTAAGTCTGGCGGGCCAGTTTTGGTCAATGGCAAATGAGCAGGAATCAGAGTTGTTCCACTTTGACGTGAGTTGGGGCAGTGCGATGAATGTGAATGGGGTTGCGCAATGGTTTGCCGAAACCGGAAAGTTCGATCTGCATTACGTCGCCAGTTTGGAGGGCGATGCCAGCGCCGAAGCTGAAGACGTCTGCGCCGAGGAAGTGGATGTGGGCATCGCCGGGACGACAGTGAGCAGCATATTTAAAATGATGATGTTCCAAATTTTCGAGAGTGTGGGACATGTTAGTCTCGCCGGTGAAGAATTGGTCGGACCAGATGACTTTGCCATCGCGTTCGACGGAGACACGGCCGCGATTGTTTTTGAAGTCGGCGTCGATGACGAGTTCAGGGCCGAGGGCGCAGGTGCGGAGCTTGGAGTGGGCCAAGTAGAGATAGTTTTTCTGTTCCAGCACGTGGTCGGAGAATTCGTTGGAAAGAACGAGGCCGACACGGCGAGGTTTGCCGGAAGGATCGATGATGTAAGCACCCGCGACTTCCGCTTCATCGCCACCGTCGTTGCCGAAACTGGGGACTTCGAGTGGCTCATTGTGGGCGCGGAGAACGGTGCCGCAGCCTTTATAAAACCATTCCGGTGAAACGCCTATCTGGCTGGGGGCAGGGCGGCCGCCTTCCAATCCCCATTGATACATGCGCATGCTGTCGGTCATGGCGGCGGCTTTTTTTTCACCGTTTTCACCGGCATGCATGGCCTGGCGATTTTCGGCGCTGGCTTTGTGGGTGAGGCCGGTGCCGGTCACGAGGCAGCGAGTGGGTTCTTCAGGATGATCAAAGGCCGGAAGAAATTTCCATTCGGATTCGCCGCGATGGATGGGATCGTAATCCAACGTTTCGTTGGAAAGACTGCGGTTGACGGTGTCCGCGAGAGATTTGTTGGTGGAGATTGCGGCTTTCGCGAGGACGTAGATGGAGCCGTAGGGTTGGATAAAGCGTAACTGACGGTCGTCAGCAACGGCGACGCGTCGTCCATGCCTGGGGTGTGTCAATTGAACGAGACGGATCATTTTAGTGATTGGTTGGCAGGAAGATTAGCGGTGGTTGCGTTGGGTGACAATAGGCAGTTTTTGTAGCGGAGATGGAAAAGAAGAAACCACGGATTGACAAAAATTCACACGGATAGGGCTGCAAGGAAAGTGTTTCTCACACTTGAGTCCATGCTTGCCTGAGGAAAAAATGTTACGATTTGGCTTGCGGAGCGGCGGTAGCTTTGCAAAATACGCCCCCTACGGAACCAAGTCGTTCCCACCGGGATTGGTGAAGCCAGTCTGTGATGCGTTGATAGGCACTTGATTTGAGAGCCAACTAAATGCAAAATGAGGTGGAACTTGAGAAGGTTCTGTGGCAGGCTTGATGCCTGTTATTTGGTTGCCTCGGTAGCTCAGTTGGTAGAGCAGTTGACTCTTAATCAATTGGTCCTAGGTTCGAGTCCTAGCCGGGGCACCATCTTCCTTTCTTTCCCTAAGTCGCGAAGCTGCGGAAAAATCTCTATTGTGAAACCGTTTCTGCGTGGAAAGAGGCTGGAGAAGGCCCAATGTCCAAGGACAAATGACCAAATGAGTTAACTGAAGTTCACCATTTGCACTTTACATCGTTTCAAGCCGGTTGCAGTCTGCGATTTACCAGCGGGGCTGGATGATTATGGAGTTCAAAATTTAGGAATCATTGTTGAGTAGAATTGCCAAGGAGCAATCTGGTTTGTTTGAATTTGGATCGGAGTAAGCGATGCTAAAATCACTATTTAGAAA
>NZ_ABOX02000095.1 GCF_000172555.1 Pedosphaera parvula Ellin514 | reverse complement strand
ATGACCACGAGCAGTTCGATCAGGGTGAAACCTGAAATAATGTTTTTACGGTGAGTGCGCATAAGTTGAGCCTCGTTTGTTTAGACGGGGAAATATTGGGGTTTGCTCCCGTGAAAAGGCAAGGAGAAAAACTACTAATGTAGGTTTATCTTTGTGCGGCCCTGACGTCCCATATTCAAAGCCAAGTGCTGTGTCTATGTCGTTGGGAAATGCCCATGATTGCGTGGCCACCAAAGTCCCACAATAAATCTTTTCCTCCTCTTTTCAAAAAAGTAAAATCGTCGGATTGATTTACACTATTTAGATAAACCGTAGAATGGTATATTGGTTTTGTAATTTTCTAAACAGCTATTGGTCAGTGCATTACGGTATAAAGGAATCATTGTTTGGTTTTAGGCATGGATAATGCTGTTCTGCTTGATGCCATGAAATCAAATAACAAATTTGCAGTCGGTAAGTTGGCTGTTGTACTGGCAGGTTTGGGGTTCGTTTTCACGACGCGGCAAGCCATTGCGACTCCAATCAGCCTCGGCACAGCCGGTCCAGATAATTATGCGGTTTTGGAAATCGGCAATGGCAATGTCAGTCTAGCCAATGCTGCCAACGCTGGTCATATCAACGGCAATGTGGGCGTGGCGGGCACCGGCAATATTTCTGACGGTGGCAGCCTTCCAATCACGGGGAATGTTCAACTCGGCACTTTGGCAGGTTCATCTGGATTAGCCGGAAATGTTTCCGGCAGCGTGATTCAAAATGCAGGTTCGCAAGCTGCGCTAAACCAGGCTTCTGCCGACGCGACGGCGGCATCGGCGGCCCTGAAGTTGATGACTTCGTCCGGCGGTGGTGTGGGTATCACCTCTGTCTCCACGGGTGGAACCCTTAGTTCGGGCGTTTATAATTTGACCGGTTTGCAGCTCAATAATGGCGCGAAACTGATTTTGAACGGCGGTGCCAGCGACATTTTTATATTCAACATCTCCGGGGCTTTGAGCTTGAACAGCGCGCAAATCCTTTTAAGTGGCGGCCTCACGTCAGCCGATGTGATCTTCAATATCACCGGTTCACAGGCGGTTCAGTTTTCGGGCGGGTTGAACGATCCGCATGGTGAAGCGGAGTTGAACGGTATTATCCTGGCACCCACTGCTGCCATCCAGATCACACCGGGCGCGGTGAACGGTGAAATCATCAGCGGCCAAAATATCAACATTGCCTCGGGTGGTGACGTAAATGACATGGTAACGGTTCCTGATGCGGGTTCCACGCTGTTATTGGCCTCAATGTCACTCGGTGCCCTCGGAATGGTCCGGCGTAAAATGGTGTCCTGAGCTACCAACTTTAGCGGGAGTTTCAAAGTTATCGGGAAGTTAAATTTCCGGTGACTTTTTTATTTTGCCGGCAAATTGAAGGTTTATTGCAATTCCTGCCACAAAGCCACGGCATATTTGTTTTTCTGCCGGTGTATAAATCTCCATCGTAGTGAAGGCCAATGCTACCACTGAAAGTGGCACCCTTTTCCACCAGCACCCCCGACATATCAGGGTTGCATTCTCTTCAGGCGCGTTAAAGATTCCAATGAGACTTGTGCTGCTACTGCTTGTACCGAATGCCAAAATTTAGCGGACCGATTTGTGAGGGGCGGCGACATTAAGGAGTATGGTGTTTTAGAGCTGGGGACCGTTGCTTCTAAATACGTTCAGCGATCGATGCCGCCCCCGCCATTAAGCCAAAGAAAACAGTGGAAACCCCAATGAGGGTTTTGACAACTTCAACACAGATGGACACGCAGTGGCACGAATGGGAAACTAAGGGGGAATGACCGTGTCGGTAAAGTCAGGGCGACGTTGTCTCTGATTTCTCATTATCCCAGGCCACTTCAATGTTCCAAGGCTCGGCTGAGTTGAAGTCGAGACAGCGAACCCAAGCCTGGCGATTGTGGCCTTTGCTGTCGCGAACGGTAATACGGAAAAACTGATAGCCTTTGCCCGAACGCCAGGTGGGCACGAACGAACGTCGCTTCGCGCTGACAATCTCCAATCCTTGCGATTTTGCCCATCGCTTCAAGGTATCTAACGCCTGTGTCTTGCTCCATATGCTCAGAGCAAAAAGGAGTAGTGTGGCGGCTACGAAGGCTCCGACTGTTATAAGGATGGCGCTGGAGGACATGGTGTTCGCGGTAGGATTGGAGATTTTTTCAAGGACTATGGGAGGAGAGTAAAATATTGGCAAGGGTAACGGTGGATGCGCGGGATTGCGCGGGTGGGTTCCGCTTCGGGTTGCGTGGGTTGAGTTGTTTGAGATCGTGGGGCCGAAGCGGGGATTCTTTTTGGGGATTAATTGCTATAAACAGGCCGGCCCATACGGGCCTTAAGAGGTCACAGGTTTGTCCTAGTGAGTTGAGTAAAATTTATGAATGGAATGACGGTTTGATGAAAGCCGAGAAGGGGCTCGAATGAGGAAATGGAGATGACCAATTACAAATGATCAAGACCAAAGGAATGACCAAAATCAATTTTCAAGAAATTGCTGTTTTGCCTGGGCCTGCGCTCGGTCCTTCTGGACGGGCACCTTCGCTTCAGCCCAGGCTTTAACATGACGCGCTTTCAGCGCTAAAGCTTAAAAAAGCGTGGTGGCCTATTGGATCACGGCTTTAGGGCATCACGAATTGCGTCGCTGGCTTCTTCAAGAGCCGCTTGAACTCCTGGTACTTTATAGATGGCATTGAGGAGCACGAAGTCGTGGATCATTCCGTTGTAACGAGTAGCGGTCACTGCAACACCGGCCTCCTTGAGTTTGCGTGCATATGCCTCGCCTTCGTCGCGGAGGGGATCATTCTCCGCAGTGATGACGAGTGCCGGCGGCAAGCCCTGGAGTTCCTCGTTGCCTGCCCGGAGTGGCGACACGTAAGGGTTGTTGCGCGTCTCTTCATCGGGTGCATAGAGATCCCATCCATACTTCATGAACGCACGCGGCAGGAATCGTCCGGTCGCAAACTCATGATATGAATCAGTATCGACGCTCGCATCGGTGGCAGGAATTAAGAGCACCTGGCAAGCGATCTTCGGGCCTTTCCGATCCTTCGCCATGAGTGTCATGGCTGCGGTCATGTTGCCGCCAACCGAGTTGCCGGCGATGGCAATGCGGCTGCCATCGGCGCCGAACTCACCAGCATGCGCGGCAACCCACTTAAGCGCCGCGTAACATTCCTCCACTTGCGTCGGAAATTTTGCTTTGGGCAGTGGCGTATATTCCACAAAGACACCGACCTGACCGGAGCCGACAACGAGGTCGCGCAACAGTCGTTGATGGTTCTGGAAGTTGCCGACGATCCAGACACCACCGTGGATAAACAACAGCACCCCAGGTTTGCCTGTCACTTGCTTCGGTGTCATGATGTACAACTTCACCGTGAGTCCATCCTGGGTGATGGTTCGTTCAGTGGTGGTCACGCCGGAAATGTCCACCGGGGTCTTGTTCTGCAGGGCGGTAATGATTTCCTGCGGCGTGGGTTGCGGCAGTTCCCAAAACGGACTGCTATCTTTGTTGAGATCCGCAAGGAACGACCGAATTTGTGGGTCGATTCGAGGATCTGTTGCCGCGTTTGGCACTTCTGCTTCCATTGTTTGAGCCATAACTATTTCTCCTAAAAAGAATTATTCCCGAATGGCTTGCGGACGGGGTCTTCTGCGGGGTTCGTCGGGATTTTGTTGCCCCGCCAGCGTCGCTCTGTTTGTCACATGTGTGATGATTCCCCTTTGCTGCGGGGCTCGGGTCGTCCGCCGCTCATACTTTACAGGTTAGCACCGAAGTTTGGCGCTTGCCGGGTGGCATTTCACCCCATCATCTGCTTAGTCACTGGGCGACGCAAATGACCAAGGCCGGAGAAATGAGCAAGGGCGAATTTGAGTAAAACATTGGCAACAATGGCGGGAAGCATCGTGGATTCAGTTTCGGATTGCGTGGGTTGAGTTGTTTGAGATCGTGGGGCCGAAGCGGGGATTCTTTTTTTAATTTGATCTCTATAAACGTGCCGGCCCGCTGGGCCTTAAGAAGATCGCGGGTTTGCCCAAGTGTGATGAGCGGTGTTGAGGCTTCAGTAAATTAAGTATGTCGTGACCTGGTCCACGGACTGCTTAAGCTCTCACGTTCCACAAACCAGCCCAATGGCAAATCTGCCAGTTCACAAATGGTTGGATCGTGCGAAACGATCTGATGCAAGGCGAGAATCGTGATCACTTCTTCAACTCCGACCGGATCAGGCTAAGCGTGTTGGTTTGCCACACGTAATAAAATGTTCCGACTTCTGGCTTCTCTTGAGGACTGCCGTGCAAGATAAGGAGTCTGCTATCAATCCGAAACTGCAAACCATAATCGTCTCCCGCCCAATGAGTATAAGTTACATATGGCAATTCTGGTGGAAAATATACACGGCCGCTCTGAGAGTCTATAATCGCAAATGCGGCACAAGAGCTGCCACAACCCCAAATCGCATTTTTGTAGTGTCCAGCAAAGTTCGGCCCTTCTGCGGCCTGCTTCCGCAATTGAGTTCTGTATCTACGTGCTTGAGCATGGCTGGAAAGGTCAACTGTTGTCGGTTTCCCTTTGAATATATTGGTCACCGAGAAATCCTGGTAACGCGGCGACTTGTCGGTCCCGGCGGAGGAGCTAACCGCAGCTGCAATGACAACAACAATAAGGTAAACGAGGGGTCTCATGGCGTAACGCGAGCGGTGATTTTAGTGTGTTCGGGAGTTCAGTCAATTCAGTCCGTTTGTTCACTTGTGTCCGGAGCGTCTGATACACGGGGCATTTCATGTGCTTATAATGACCAAGAGATATCCCCAAGCAGGCGGTGAACGACGCTTCCCACCGTCAAGTATTCTCCGGATGGATCGGTAAAGACCACACGGCGATCCTCTGTATAACTGCGCAAGGTCTCGAACTCACTTTTGGGCCGTCGGTTCAGTTCTTCAATAATCATCTCGTTGCCATCGCGAAAAAAGTAAAACGCGACTGATTCAGGGATCCAGTCATAAGAATCTGGGGGCGAGACTTCCAATGAATCGAGGAGTTCTGATGCGCGCATGGATTTAAGTTTTGGCCGGAGGGTATCCAACAACTCATCCGCGAGTTTGATTTCTCGACGGGAGCGTGATTGGTTGTATCGGCCTATTTTAGGATGTGTTACCCAGACGTCGGTCGGCAGGCTGCGCTCCGCCTGCCTGAACTGATGATAGTTTGCACTTTCATAAGTTTCGGTGAGAATGGTGTGTGCCGCAGGAATCGTTGTGTAAGAATGACAACCCGGAGCCAAAGTGCAAAGGAGAAGGAGTGTGAGTATTTTTATGAGAGTGCGTTCCTTTTCTGTTCGATTTTCGATGGCTTGCGTTTCCATGTGGGCCATCGTCTCCAGTCGCCAAACTCATTGCAAGCATGATGCGGGATGAATGGTGCGCGTCGTTGATTCCGCTTCGGGTTGTGCAGGTTCTGTTGTTTAACATCGCGGGCCGAAGCGGGTTTCTTTTGTTGGCGTTTACCTGGGCCTCCGCTCGGTCCTTCCGGACGGGCACCTTCGCTCCAGCCCAGGCTTTAACATGACGCGCTTACAGCGCTAAGGACCGAGAATTCATGAGGTCGAAAACGGGTGGAGGTTGTTGCTGTGATTGAGTCGTTGCAAAAGCAACCGCCTGAAGGGCGGGACTCAGAACCAGGAGGGAGTTGGCGGCCTTGGGTCAGGAGAAGGCGGGTGTGGGGTACCGGATGAGGACCCAGACGGCGATTACCACGACTAGGAGTAATAGTCCCAAAATGATAAATTGCTTTTGCATAACGTGCGGGTGGAATTGGATCGTTGGTCGAGTACGCAATTCAGGTGGAGGGATGGATTGAAATTCCGGACCATGTGAGTGCGGTGCGCATAGGAGGTCCTTCCGGACGGGCACCGCGCCAAGAATTGATTGCTGGCGCGGGGGGTGGAATCATGGGCTGCGTCCGCAGATGGGCTCGATGGGTTGAGTGGAATCACCGACGGGGTTTGAATTCGGGCGAAGCCTCATTCCACCTTTAATTGATTGCTGGCGCTATGGGTGAGTGGCAGGTCGCCTTCGCGTTAGCCACGATGAATTGGATTGGATCGCAAGGGAGGTTAGGGAGCACGGCGCAGCGC
>NZ_ABOX02000094.1 GCF_000172555.1 Pedosphaera parvula Ellin514 | reverse complement strand
GTAATAAACGTTCAAAGTGCCGCTGGTGGACAAATCCACAACCAAATGCGCCCAACCCAGCGTGTCTGGCGAACCGGTTCCATCGTTTGGCCCGGTCTGGATCGAGGTCGTGTCGGTGACTGATCCGTTAAGCGTCGGCATCGGAAAGACGGTAAGCGCGCCATCCACCCGCAGGTCGATACCTCGGATGTCTGTACCGCCGTTTGCATACGCGTCGAATCCGACCGCTATGCCGGTCGTGGTACCTTCCTCCGGTCCTTGGGCATTGCCGCTGTCGAGAGCGTATTTTGTCGAATCGGCGGGGTTGGCAAGCGCTGGATCATTTTCGCGTGCGAAGGCGATGCAAAAGCCGTCGGCTGGCGTGGTTCCGCCTGTGCCATTGCCAATCCGCACATCGGCCTCCATGTGGAACCCTCCAACAATCTGGCCGTTATCAAAGTCTGAGAACACGATTGCACCCGTCTGGCTGTTGTGTGCAGGCGTGATCTGCAAATACCCGTCGCTCGCGTTGGTGGAATATCCCGCGCCATCACTGGGTACCCATGACGTACTCGCTCCATAAATAGTCGCGAGGCCTCCAGCCGTGGGGTCACTGTTGAAGTCAAATAAAACGGACGCCGCCGGCGCCGAGCCGGCCCATATCAGGCCCAGCCCAATTAGTGTGTGGATGTTCCTTCGCATATTATTTATTTTGGTTGCTCTGTTTCTGTTAATATCTGTGGAGGTTGAATGTTTCGATCCCGCAAAGGATTCCGAGACGAACAACCGCCCGACTGGTTATCAAGTAACTCGCTGTGTGTGTTATGCTGATTATAAACCTGAGTTACTCGCGTTTAACAAGGAAATAATCGCTGCTTGTGATCAGTAACTCATGTTTTGGCAAATAAGGGTGAGTTTTTCGCATGCGTTGTGAACGGGCTGGCCTGGCGGACCAAATCCTCCAGATGGTCGCGGTGCGCGGGGAGATTTGTCCATTGGTGGCTGGCCCAAAGCCTGGCGTAATGCTCCTGCGCAGGTCCGGGTGATCCATCCAATCATAAGTGTAACCATCCAGAATATGGCCCCAGTGATTAAGCAAGACACTGGTATCTCTTCATGGAAGTATCCTGGTTAGTGCGGGATCGCCTACGATGAAAACCGATATAAGTATCCAGACGAGTTCGCTGAGACCAGGTTGAACATGTTCAGTTCGTTGAGGACAACATACCAAGCTCACGTAAATATCGATACCGTCGGCCAACGCCAAATCTGTCAAGATACAACGGATTACTGACGACGGACTCTAATCAGTTTGGCTGTGTATGCCCCATCGACGTCATTACCAAATGGTGTTAATTGCCGTTCGCTTTTTAATTCGAAATCTGGATTCTCGCTTAAAAACTGTTGAACTACCTGGCTATTTTCCTCAGGTTCAAGGCTGCAGGTGCTGTAAACCATGATCCCATTTGGTTTTAATCGTGGTGCAGCCCTTCGCAGCAATTCCAACTGGGTTTCGCGCAATCGCTCGACTTCTTCGGGCTGAATGCGCCAGCGCAAGTCCACCCGTCGCCGCATCACACCGGTATTGGAACACGGCGCATCGATGAGCACGCGATCAAAGCGTTGTGCCGGATTGGCGATGACTGCGTTTGGCGCTATGGATGCCACCACGCATGTCACGCCCAATCGCACATAGTTTTCCCTTAACAAGGCCAACCGATCGTCACTGATATCCTGCGCAACAATCTGTCCTCGATTTTGCATTTGTTGCGCGATCATCGTCGTCTTGCCGCCCGGGGCAGCGCATAAATCCAACACGGAATGAGCGGCCTTCACATCCAATTCACGAACGGACAGCAACGTGCTTGGGTCCTGGATGTAAAAAAATCCGTCTTTAAAACTCTTCAATCCGGCCAGCGGGGGGTGCGATTCGAGCTCAAAAATCAACCCGTCCTCAATCCAATCGTACTGGCGGGGAATGAATTTTACCCCTTCGGTTTCCCATTGCGCCGTCACTTTGGCCGCATCCGCCTTCAAGGTATTGATACGCGCATACGTCCTGGCCGGAGTGTTGTTCCATTCCATCAGCTTGGCCGTATGCTCCGCCCCATAGCGCTCCAGCCAGCGTTGATAGACCCATTCAGGATGGGAATAGCCGATCTGCGGCTGCGCAATCTTTACCTCCTCCAACAGTTTTTCGGTTTCCACGCGTTCCCGCAAATAACCGCGCAACACCGCATTCACAAACCCGGACTGCGCAACAAAACCAAGTTCTTTGGCGATTTCCACGGTTTCGTGCACAGCAGCGTGGTTAGGGATGCGATCCAACCAAAACATTTGATACAGGCCTAATTGCAGAAGCACTTGCATCTCCGGCTTCTGCCTGCGCCCCTCGGTCTTGCGATCAATCAACCAATTCAAGGTTTCCTGCCAGCGAACAATGCCATATACTAGTTCCTGGCAAAGCCCACGATCCGGGGCCGAAAGACGCGCTCGCGAAAGCTCGATTTCAAGCAGGTTTTCGGTATATTCTTCCTGGCTCAGGCGCTCCGTAAGGACGCGCACGGCAATTTGTCTTGGTTTTTGTTCGCTCACGACGCTTAATAATGACATTGTTTTCATCGGACGCGAGAAATAAGCTGACTATATGAGAGATGAGTTTGAAAAAATGGTTGCGGCGGGCAAGCTGGAGAAGCATCAGGTCGAACCCCTGGTTCAGCTTACGACGAGTGGTTATTGCATGCATCGCAGTTGGGGACTCGGGAAGATCACCACGGTGGATACCGTGTTCGCCCGGTTCATAATTGATTTCCAAGGTAAAGCCGGTCATACCATGGATTTGGCTTTTGCTGCGGAGTCTCTAAAACCCATCGCCAAGGATCACATTCTTGCGCGTAAGATTTCCGACCTCGAAGGCCTCCGCCAGATGGCGGCTCTGCATCATCTCGACCTGATCAAGGTTGTCCTGACCAGCTACGGCGGCAAGGCGACCCCCGATCAAATCCAGCAGGCACTTGTTCCAGACGTCATTAAGGACGATTGGAAAAAATGGTGGGAAGCCGCCAAAAAGGAACTGAAGAAGGATGGCCACTTCCAGGTACCTCTGAAAAAAAGTGAACCTATCGTTTACCAGGTCAAGGAAGTCACCCTTCAAGACCGTCTCCTCGCCGAGTTTCGTGCCGCCAAAGGTCTGAAGAACCGCATCGTGGTCGCCGGTGAAGTGCTCAAGAACATGGCCGACCTGGCAGACAAGCAGGCTGCCGCCGCCGAAGTCATTGCGGCTCTCAATGTCGAAATCGGCACTCATCAACGCACGCAACCAGCCGTGGCCTTGGAAGCGATCTTTGTCCGTGATGAAATTCGCCACGGCGCTGGTCTGTCCCCGGCCGAAAATGAGCTCACTGATAAATCCATTTGGGCTCAGGAATTCAGACTGGGACCGCTGCTCGAACAGGTACCCGCCATCAAACATCGTCGCACGCTCGAATCCTTCAAGGAAGCGCATCCAGACGATTGGGCCGATATTCTTCGCAATACGCTAAATACCGTTCCGGCCAAGCTATGTAAGGAATGCGCGAATCTCCTGATTCATGAAGGCAAGATGGATCTCCTCAAGGAGACCCTCGCCCGCTTGATCAGCCAGCATTCCGCCAGCAGCGAATTGCTCCTCTGGCTCGCCAAGGAACGTTCCGATGCCTTCGCTGATATTCTCGGACCCGAAGTTTTCCGCGCCATGCTCAGTGCGATGGAACGCGATCAGTTCAACGAAAAACGTTCCAACCGCCTGCGCGATTATATTCTCGATGACCAGCAGCTCCTGGTTGAGTTGATCGGGTCCGCCGACCTCGAAGTCATCAAGGACTTGACCCGCGCGCTGCAGCTTTCTCCTTGTTTTGATGACATGGACAAACGCTCGCTGCTGGCTCGCATCGTCAAGAGCTACCCGGCCATTCAATCGCTGATTTCCGGCGAAGCCACAAAGCAGGACGCCGGCTTGATCGTTTCCTGGGACAGCCTCGAACGCCGCAAGAACGAATACGCTGAATTGGTGCAAAAGAAAATTCCTGCCAATTCCAAGGAAATTGCCATCGCCCGCAGTTACGGCGATTTGCGTGAAAATCACGAATACAAAGCGGCCAAGGAAATGCAGAAGATCCTCATGCGTCGCAAGGCGGAATTGGAAAGCGAACTCGTCCGTGCGCGTGGCACTGATTATCTGAACCCCAAGACAGATGCTGTCAGCATTGGCACCATTGTAAAAGTAACCGACCTCAATAGCAGCCACATTGAGCACTTCAACATACTCGGTGCGTGGGATTCTGACCCTGAAAAAAATGTCATCAGCTATCTGGCGCCTCTGGCCCAGTCCTTATTGAATCGTAAACCGGGTGAAGAAGTCGATTACGAGATGGATGGACAAAAGAGACGCTTCCGCATCGACGAAATCACTCCATACAAGACTGCATAGTCCCTTCGCTGTCGCCTCGGCAGCCACAAAATTTAAATCCCTTCTCCGGCCACGCTGGAGAAGGGATTTTTATTTGAAGAAATTAAACTGTTGCTTAGACCTTGCCGCCAAAGGAGGCGTAGTCATCCACATCCAGCAAATCGAACCAGGTCGCGATGTCTTCGCGTTTGGGCGCGACCTTCGCATGCAATCCATTAAAGAATTCGCGTGTTTCCACGTCCGTTGGCACTCGTTGTTCAGCCAGGCTTGACCAAACGTGAACCTCGACCAGAGTCCGTTTAAACTTCGCGTTTTTGTTGATCCACTCGAGAATTTCTACATCACCCTTTCCGGCCGCCAGTTGCTTATGCAAGGCCTTGGCGTCTATGCCGACAAAGTCCAGAAGACGTTCATCCATCGGGCAGGCATAATTGTACTCGCCATTCTTTTTGGCGATCGCAGCACGCCCTTTGTCCAGCATGCGAGGCAGAATCACATAACCGCCGAGGCGCACACGCGCGCTACGCGGAGGACGTTGGGTTAAATCAGGTGCGTTATTTAGAGCCATAATATTCTTTCTGATAGTTTGGTTTCGTTTGTTTCGCTTTCCAGATTCAAAGGATTTCTGGATTGCACGCTAAAATGCACCCAAACCTTCAGAATGCAAGGCCCACTGGTGATCCGTCATTTAGCGGACCGAGGAGAATGCATTCATCCTCTCTTCTCTACCGGCCGCAACGTCAACAAACCGTACGCTGACCAGAATACCAAGGAAATTATGGTGAACAACCCAGGCAAGATAATCCCGACTGCTGAGGGTGGTTTGGCAGCGTTCATGTGCCACCAATCCGCACAGGACTGACCAAACGTAAAACCTTTCGGGACCATGTGGACAAAAACAATCGTGTTTAAATAAAATTTCCCCAGTGTCAAGAGGCTTATACAAACAAGCGGCCATACCAACACCTGACGAATCTGCTTACACATCATGAAGGCCAGAAAGACCCCACTCGCTTTGATTCCAAGATTAAGTTTTGCTGAGAGCATCGAAGCCAAGGTGGGTCCAGGAGGGTAGACAATAACATAACCAATCGAAGCTAAGAGACTGTACACCCAACCTGCCAGATTGATTCGTGAAAGGATTTTCTCCATAACAACTTGATACCTTGAGATCGTATAAATTAAATCTCAACTTATCAAGGCGCGTCTGCTCCTTGGAGCGTGTTGATTCTAAATCGAGCGGAATGGATTTTTAATTTGCAAAAAACAATCCTGATTCATTTCACCGTAATCCCATAACTCTGCGAATGGCTGTTAAACTCCGGGGCATACATGCACTGTATCTCCGCAATGCCGCTTTGATATTGCCCTCTTTGCGCCACGCGTGTGGAATATTCAAAGACATAAACTCCTTTCGGCAGGTAATCGATGAAGAAATGGCTCGCGGTGTCGCGCGTCGATTCGTAATAAGCCAGTCCATCCTGATACTTGTATTGCGATAACACGTTCACTGGCTCCAACCCGCTACCGCGCTGGTCTTTCATGTGCACATATTCCATGTCGCGGTCCGTGCGCAGTTCGATTCGCACCACCAATTCATCGCCGACATTCACGCCACCTTTCAATGGCTCAAGCACCGGGCCTCTTGCCGTGTTTCGTTTTACGAACAGCGTTTTGTTCAACTTTAAGGGCGTCCCTTCATGAGGCGTTACCTTGGAGATGTCTTCCAGATATTGCCAATGCACGCTGCCCCACGCGACACCTGTATCTATCTTCTTCACCACGATCTCACCCATTTTCGGCTTCACCTCCGCGCCTGCAAACTTCTGTTCATAAAAGCCAGTGCCCGCCTCCACCTTTTCCGGCTTGATGGTCTTGCCTCCGAGGGACACTTCCACCAGCGCATCGGACGCGAGCAGGTTGGTTCCGCGCAACAACAACGCATACACGGCATCGGCCGTCGCCTTGGTCGTTTTCCAATCCTCCGTCTGCTTCTGTTTCAAGAGCCAGACCTTGCAATCCTCGACCGTCTTGGCGTCCTGCATCACTTCATCGAATGCCTCGATCATTAATGCCTGCGTCTCAATCGGCGCACGATACCACCACCATGAAAGTTCCGTGTCCCGCCAGAACATTCCCATCTCTTCATTGCTCACCGAATGTTCCTTGATGGATTTCATAATGTCCTTCGGCGTTTTGTTATCACCGAACCGCAGCAGCGCAATCGCCAGATGTCCTTGCGACTGCCGATTCCCCATCTCCAGCCAGTATTTGCGCGCCTGGCCCAGGAAGTAATTCACCGCCTCCTGATGCACGGCATTAACAGGCCGGTCCTTTAAGAAGAAACTCCGTCCATAAAGGTAAAATGCCACGGTGGTACTCAGATGGTTGTCATTGGGATGATCGTGCTTCAGAATTTCGCGATACTGTTCGTCGATCCAGCCATCCAGCCGATTTAGCGAGCGAACAGCAACACCGGTATTCACATCCAATCCCAGATGCCGCAAACGTCCGAATCCGGTGGTGATATAGAGCGTGATATATTCATCGCCTCTGCCGCCTGGGAACCATGGCCACAAACCATCCGACAACTGCATCTGCTGCAATTTCTGAAGAACCGAAGCTGTTTCATCGTTCAGCCGATTCTCATCGAACAATATTCCCACATTCCTGCGCGCCTGGCTTTCGGATTCCGCCTGCCGAAGCCACGGCGTCTCCTCGATGCTGACGCTTTTCAAATCCTGATTTTTTTCCAGCGGACTCTCCAATGCCGGCGTCCCTTTCCATTGATCGAACACCCGGCGAATCCTGGGATCAGAATTGGCAATGTTTCGCGCGAGTGCATTCGCGTAGAAGCGATTGAACGTTTGCTCCGAGCATTCATGCGGGAACTCCATCAAATAGGGCAACGCCATTACCGCATACCACGATGGATTGGAAACCATCTGCACGGTGAGACTCTGATGCCGCAACGTATCCGAACTGCCTGACTTCTCGAGCTTCGCGAAATCAAACTTCTTTGTCGCCGGCCCGCGAATCGGTAATGGCAGTGATTCCGTCACCAGGATGCGTCGTGACAATACCGGCAGATATCCTTCCTCGCCATCCGACACGGTTCCGGTCGAACCCACCGCTTTGTAACTCAGGAATCCAATGTCATCCGGCACCTTGATCCGCCACGAATAGCTGCGCGATTCCTTGGCCGGAATATCAAAGTCCAGTTCAGGTTTGGTATTTCCCAACAACTGATCGGCGGATTTATCATTCAAAGCCTGATTGAACGTGAGCCGCACCTTTCCAGCTTGCCGGTTTGTGGTTTGGTTCAGAACCTTGACCGAGAACTCCAGCACATCGCCTTCGCGCAGGAACCGTGGTGCATTCGGTTGCACCATTAAATCCTTCGCCGTAACAGTCTTGCCTTCCAGGAATCCGGAACGCATTTCCTTGTCATGCGCAAAACCCATGAACTTCCACTGCGTCAACGCCTCCGGCATGGTGAATACCATCCGCACCACGCCGTTGCTATCGGATGTTAATTGCGGAAAGAAGAATGCTGTTTCGTTCAGATTCTTTCGCGCCGTCACTTTGCTCAAATCTACTAGCGGTTTGCTTTCCCGTCCCGGTGCCGCAACCATGTCTGATTTTCCGGCCGAGAGAACGCTGGCATCGGCAATGCCATTGTCTGCCAGCTTCATCAAACTGGCGGCTCCTCGAGTTCTATTCAAGGATCTGCCCTCCATCCCAAGACTCGCTTGTGGCAAGATGACCGGCGCAGGCGCAACTGCGGTTTCCCTCCGCGTGGGGCTCCTCCCGTGCCCCCAAAAT
>NZ_ABOX02000093.1 GCF_000172555.1 Pedosphaera parvula Ellin514 | reverse complement strand
AACCACGAGCGTTTTGTTGGCTGGCACGAAGAAACGGGGATTACCGTTGAGTGGCTCAGCGGAGGCGCCGTTCGCAATGGTCAGCGTCAGGTTCGTGGCGAACGTCTCATTCATCCCGGCGATCACCGAGACCGGATTGGTGGCCGTGTTGGAAATCGTCGTTGAAGGAGAGAGGGAGGTGATCACATTGGACAAGCCGGAGCCGTTGCCGGTGAAACTGCCGGTCAGACTGAGGCCGGTCGCATTATTCGTGACGACCGAACCCGGCAATTGCGCCAATGGGACCGTGCCGGCGAGTTGGGAGGCAGGGAGCGTGCCGGTGAGATTGCTCGTGGTGTTTGCGAAAATGGCGTAAGGCGCGGGAGTGATTGGCTGCCGCGGAACAAGTCCAGTGAAGGCACCGGGGCCGTTGGTCCGCACGCCGACATCCAGCCAGAGCTTTGCCCCGGTGAAAATACCGCTTCCGAAATCGAGTGTGACCGTGAACAGGCCGTTGCTCACCGCAGTGGCAGCATTTGTGATGGTGCTGGTGACGGCACCGACGGAACTGGAAGGGTTGTTGTAGAGAGTGAAGGCAAGGTCATAAATGCCAGTGGCGGGATTTGCGCCGGTGTTCAGCCGTCCCTGATAGGTGAAGGCGGTTCCCTGGGCGGCGGCCCGGTGAAGTCCGGCGAACAAGGCCAAGGTGAATAATAGAAAATGCAATTTTGACTTCATATAGTAATTCCGGATTGACCCCGCGAGTTTCGAGACGGCTTTTGTACACCAACCACGGGCTTTGTAGGGGTTACGCGGACGGAATGCAAGCACTCCTCAAAAGTTGCCCGCAGCTCAGGCTGCGAAAGGACCATTTTAAGCACGGTCACTTTTTTTGGCCAAAGCTGGTCGTGGATTGACGGGGTTGATCGGGGGGAATAATTTTATCCAAAGAGAACGGGGCTTTTAGAAGATTTGAGAAGGGCCGTTCGATACCAAAAATTTGAACGCACAGGGAAAGGGAATTTATGGCTGATCAGAAAAAGGTTGTGGTCGAAGCACGTCCGCCGTTGCCGCCGTTTACGCTGGAGACGGCGAAGCAGAAGGTGCGCCTGGCTGAGGATGGCTGGAACACGCGTGACGCGGAGAAGGTGGCGCTGGCTTACACGGTGGATTCGCGGTGGAGAAATCGCGCGGAGTTTGCGAATGGCAGGGAGGAGATTATTGCCTTTCTCAGGCGCAAGTGGGCGAAGGAGCTGGATTATCGGTTGATCAAGGAGTTGTGGGCTTTTGGCGGCAATCGCATTGCGGTGCGCTTTGCTTATGAATCACACGATGACTCGGGAAATTGGTTTCGATCGTACGGGAATGAGAATTGGGAATTCGATGAGAATGGCCTGATGCGCTTGCGTTATGCGAGCATCAATGATTTGCCGATCAAGGAATCGGAACGCAAGTATCATTGGCCCCTGGGGCGGCGGCCGGACGAACATCCGGGGTTGAGTGAGTTGGGTCTTTAAAGGCTCAAGGTGATGCCCAAATTGCAAAGGTCACGATGGCAGCTGCGATCAATGGCTGTAGATGGCGAGCCATGATTGGGCGAGGAAGCAGAGTCCCACGACGCCGAAGCCGAGGCTGACCCACCAGAATTTGCGTTTTTTGGTGAGGACGGAGATGGCGCCGATGGCGATGGCGACCTGGAACATGGTGACGCTGCGGGCGAGGAATTGATGGGTTCTAAGAAAATGTTTGGCTTCCTTCTCGAGGGCTTCGGCTTTTGTCTGGATGGATTCCTTGTCGGCCTTGTATTCGCCCACCTTGGTTTTGTCGCCGTCTGAGGTGGGTTTGCCGAGGGCGGCGAGGATTTCCATTTTGCTGTTGAGTTGCGCTTCCTTGATGCTCTTGGATTGGAAGTAGCTCCATTGGTTGGCGGATTCGATCTGGGAAATCATGGCTTCGTTGGCGTAATGGCCCGCGCTCAGGGAAGCCACGGCGGCCAGGCTGGCGAGCAGGGCAGAACTGAGGGCGACGCCGAGTATCCAGCGTCTGCCGCTGTGCTCGGCTTCATGATGCATCTCTTCGTGCAAATGTTCGGTTGGGACTTCCGGTTCTTCCATGATTTTGATTTTGTCGGTTGAGGAGACTTTCCCTGTTTTTCGGTTTATTGCAAGCCTGGGACGACACACCTCGTAGTTGGCCAACAGATTGTCGGAAGTCTGCCCACGGCCGTCGGAGGCACGCCAGTGGGGCGGGAAGAGGAATGGAGGGAGTCGTCATTCACCGGAAATGAGGAGCTTTCGATTTGAATATAGGTGGAAGAGCAACCGAGGTAAAAGCCCCAATGCCGACCAGAAATGGTGCGAAGGCGTTTAATCCGAAAACCTGATTCCAGCCTTTTGCACTTCCTGATATGGCAGGAGCCAGACCAGTGATTCGTCGTGGAGGTCCACGACTTGAATTCGATTGCCGAACGGATCGTGAAAGTCGCAGCGGAAACCTGGATTCAATTTCAGTCCGTATTTTTTGGTGATCTTCTCCCGCACTTCGGCAAGCTGCTTCTCATTGCGCACCATGATTCCAAAATGTCTCACGCGGTCCGGCTTCATCTCCCCGACTTCGAAGATGGCGAGGAACTGATGCTCGCCGAGCTTGAAAAATGCATCGCCTTCGCCCTCGTCGAGTTTTTGGAGATTAAATACGTCCTGGTAAAACGCCACCGCCTTTTCCACGTCGTCCACTTCGATGGCGACATGGTTACATCCGTAAACTTGAACGCTCATATATCGGGCATTGGATTGGCTGCACCTACGCGTTGCTCTGATTCTGAACGGCGTCCGGAGACGGGTTTATCGGTTCCAAATGCGATCTTAAATGGACGTGGCCTTCCGAAAACTTGCATCCCAACACATCCACCCGCAAAGAGGCCGGCCGCCAATAATGTTCCGCCGACAGCCGAGCGCTTTTCTGCCGAAGAAAAGGCATTGGCAACCAGCAGCCCAAGCCCGAGACCGAGGGCCAATCGGGTGCCAAGAACGAGGCCTAACTCCGGTCCTGTGATTTCCACTTCACCTTTCATAAATAATTGTCCTCCAGATTTGACTGCTTTCGTTTTTTTTGACCGGGCCGAGCTACGTGGCTCTCCGGCGCTCACATTATAAGCTCGCATTCATTCTGCTCAATTCAACTGGTGGATTGAATGAGTGGATCTGTCATCCTCCCAGAAGCCGGGCATTAACACGAGGTGCAACGCCAGAAGCTAAGAAATGTTCAGAATGTAGTGACACTTGGGGTAGGTGGAGCAGCCCCAGAATTGGTTGCCACGATTTGGGCCTCTGCCAGAAGTGCGGAGGACCATTTCGCTTTCGCATTTGGGACAGAGTTTGCGGGTGTCGTTGAGGAGGGAGAGGATTTCGGGGTTTTGCTTCCAGTTTAGGTTCTCGCACAGGGCCATGAGTTCGGGTTCGCCGAGGAGGGTGATGTTGTGCTTCTTCGCGAGTTGGAGGGCGCCGTTGGTGTAGCCTTTCAGGGTGACGTAGATGCCTTGGGAGATTTGTTGGTCGGTGAGAGTTCCGAGGAATTCGCGGATGTTGCGGACGCCGACGGTCCAGCTTTCCCAGTGTTTGCATTGGATGATGGTTTTGATGCCTTCGCGTTCGATGATGAGGTCGACGCCGCCATCGGGTTGGGCTCCGCCGAGGCGATGGATGAAGTAGCCTTTGGAGCGGTAGAGGATGCCGAGGAGTTTTTCAAATTGATACCAATCGATGTGGTGGAGTTTTTCTGAAAGCGTGGGAGCAGGGGCGGTGTGAGATGGTGTCGGCGCGTGGGAGTGGAGAGTGGTTTTCGGTGCCCTAGTGGTTGTGGTTTGGGAGCGATTTTTTCTGGTGGCGATTCGGAAGATGATGAATGCGACGAGCAGGATGAAAAAAATGGCTGCGCCCCAAATCAGCAATCGTGATGCACCTGGGATAAAGAAAACGGCAAGGATAACCAAGCCGGCGAGTTGCGGCAGGGCGTCTAAAGGATCGTTGCGACGGCGACGGCTCATTTGAGGGATTTTGCGGATGCTTGTTCTTTCGCAAGCAAAGCATCCAACTTTTGTTTGAGGTCGTTGGGATAGCGATAATCCTCCTCCTGGTAACGGATGATTCCTTGCTTGTCGATGATGACGTAGAACGGGACTGAAAGCACTTTGAAAAATTCAGTCATGCTCGATGGTGGTTTAAGCCCTACAGTGGGAGTGGGATTTAATTTTGAGATGAGAGTCCGTACGGCGTCAGGGCTCTGCCCGTTATTAATGGCGTAGAAGATGACGGACTTGTTCTTATTAGCCTCTGCGATTTTCGTGAGTTCTGGCAGCGCTCTCATACTGGGAACCGACCATCCGGCCCAGAATTCGAGAATGACAATTTCCTTGTTCCTATGAGAAGCGAGGTCGATCTGCCCACCATCTAACAGCGTTAATTTAAAGTTGGGAGCAGGTTTTCCGATTAATGTTTCCTCTTCGACGGGTTTCCTGATGGCAGGTTCTGTTTTTGAGTCAAGTCGTGTCGCACCGGGAGGTACGGTGAGTTTGAAAATCTCCGGAGACAGGTCCGGGTTGAATCGCCAGTGATCGTAGGTAACTACAAGTTCCATATGGATCTCGGTTTCGCCGGGCTTCTTCATTTCCTGATTTGCCATTTCCGAGAGATCAAATGACATACGACGAGTTACCGGGTAGACATTGTCTTCGATCCAGACGTGGCAATTGGCTTTGGATCGAGTGAATTGGAAATGGTGGCAGAACACGCCATCAAGATTTTCCCTGCCAATATATTTTGAGGTTGCAGCAGCGTCCTTAAGGACATTGCAGTCGGTGCAACTGAGGCAGGGTTTAATGAATTCAAAAGGATTTGGCCGCGAGGTCCAATCGTCCAGGTAAACACCATCGATGTCAGCCAGTGATTGGGGAGCAGTGGTGAGTAGATAATTCTTTTTGTTGGCAGGGTAAGCGAGAATGTTTGAGCCATCTGAAACCAACGTCGGTCCTTCGGATCCCTCTTTAAGGGTTATGTTGAGCCTGGAAGGATATTGAACGAAGACGGAATAAGAGGTTGAATCACTGCCTTTGAAAGTCCCCTGATCGATGTTGAGCTGGACTGATAGATCGACACTAAAGCTTTTTAGGCCCGCATAGAATTCATGATTCTTACGGAGAAGCTCAGCAACTGAGATGGAATTTGTGGTGTCCTTGTGTATGACGGCGGGGGCGGGGTTGTTTGATTGTGCCGGCAATCGGAGGCAGACCAGGAAAGTGCAGAGGAGATAAATGGGCAGAATGTAATTCAACCGGAAATTCCGTTTTGCGCCGAGAGGATATGGATTTTTCACCTTCATCGGGAAATAGGCAAGCAAATCGCTTGCCCATGTTGGAACTGGGCTGAAATTGAAGGTTTATATCAAAACCACTAATCAAGGATTCCAAGAATTGGACAGACGTTTTCCCAGGGTAGGCGCTCAAAGGCAGCGCCAACCGCTGGGCTGTATGCCGCATCCCCGCTGGGGATGGTCTATCAGGCTGCGCGACATTTGGAACGGGGGGGATTTATTTTTCGACGATTTGTTGCGGTGGTGAAGTCGGGTTTGGGTTACGCGCCATCATCTTCTTCGCGGTTGGCCTCATTGAGCGTGGCCCAGCGGGGATCGTTTTCGTGGATGGCTGTTATGCCTGAGATACCAGGCTGGCCTCCCTCGAAGCATCTGGAGATGTGATGATTCACGAATGATCCGAATGTGCCTCTGCGACTTTTCCATTTCTCTCTTTGCTCACATACAAACGTCAAGGAAATGCCCATAAATGATTCCATTAGGTCCAAGGTGTCGGTTTCGACCCAGTGATTGCAGATATCGCAGAGGAGGCGAACCTTGCGCGGCGGTTCTTCGGGCAGCTTGGGATGAATGAAGCTTGGAGTTGGCAGTCCGGATTGCCTGATCTTCTCCTTTACGCTTTCCAGCTCGGCCAGAGCTTCGGAAATTCTTTTTCTCGATAGTTGGATGGAGGTAGTTCCGGTAACATAAAATATTCCCGGTTGATCGATGGGTTGATGAAAATATTTTCTGGATTCGTCGAATTCCGTGGCATCGACGCGCTGGCAGTGCATTTCGATGATGACTCCGCCGATGAATTCTCCTTCGCGGCCGACCGCATTCCGGGCTGCGTCGACCGTCATGCGGACAGCTTCGGCCGGGTCGGTTGCGTTGATGCCGAAGAAATAGGAGACAGCGCCGTGCCAATCGTTTTCGGAACCGGGAAGGTCGCTCCACGGTTCTGGCACGGCGAGGAGGACTGCGACATGAACTTGGAATATCATAGGGTAAAATGGGCTAATTTATTCGGCATCTTCATTTGGAGGAAGCACAGATGTCAGGTCGCCTTGGGCTTTGTCCTGGCCGATGGTGAGGGTGATGGAGAGGCCCTGATGGGTGGTGCGTTTGTCGACGATGCGGGCGTGGAAGGGTTCGGTCCATTGGTCGCGGTTGCGGCCAATCCACATTTCACCTTTGAAGTCGATGGTTCGGCGTGAAGGGATGTTAGAGGTCATGCCGCTTACGCCGTCGAAGTAGCAGCCGGAACGGTGAGACAGGGCGGCAAATAGTCGGGTGGCGATGACTTCGAAGAGGGCGCTGAGGTCTTTTTCGTGGAGGTCGAGGGGTTCGTGGGCGTGGAGGCGGTCGATGGTTTGTTCGAAGCGTTTTGCGAGTTCGGGTGGGAGTAGTGGTTGTGGATTGGGTTCTGGCTTATACATCCTTCAGTGATTTGGATTTTGGAACGACTGGAGGTGTTTGTCGAGGAGAAGAATGGTGTGATGCTCGCTTGGACTCGCGCCTCCGGCAGTCAGTTTGATTGGAGCGGGATGGTTACCTAGGGCGGCACGCGCGCAGGGCGCGTTTGCCCTGGGCTGAGCTGGAACGATTCAGTTGGAATGGGAGCGTTTGCTTGATTTTTTTGCCCAAAGGCTTCGTTGTTCGTCGCTTATGTATCTGGACTTCGATATGCTCGCGACTCACGCCTCGCTTTGGGCAAAAATCTGCTGCGCAACCACTTCCCATCAAACTGAATCGTTCCGGCTGAGTTAGGGCGGACCTTCAGTCCTTTCCATGGTGCCTCTGATGAGGCGAGCAGGAGAGGGTTTTTGGATTTAGGAAATAATTGGGCGGATGTGGAGAATTGTGAATGGCGATTTTCGATTTTAAGGCGACACGCTAGAGCGTGGACAACGTACGAGGGAGGTCGATTGAGGAGAATGGCGTGGGACGAACAAGGCGAGGATGGTGGATGGTGAAAACGAAGAAAGGGAGTAACCTCAGAGGGCGTCGGAGCGTCCAGAAAAGGACAGGCTAGAGTTATATGGACAAGCAGAATGTAAAAAAGTCGATTGAGACGAAAGAAAGGTTTGTTGCTGGTAAGGCCGGGAACAGAATTTTTGCTTTTACCTTGATTGAGCTACTCGTGGTGATTGCAATTATTGCAATTCTCGCGGGTATGCTATTGCCCGCATTGGCGAAGGCGAAGGAGGCAGGTCGTCGCATTGGATGTGTTAATAATTTTCGTCAGCTCGGTCTTTCACTGCGACTTTATGCGGATGATAACGAAGGTTACTATTCTCTCCGCTCGAAAACTGTTCGCTGGCCTGAGGCGTTGAAAGATGGGTATCAAACGACGAATATTTTGGTCTGCCCCGCCGATCCAAGGCCACAATCCACGACCAACGATCCGGTTAACCATCCTTTTGATTGTGCGCCGCGCAGCTACATGATCAATGGCTGGAACGACTATTTTTCATCCACGTTAAGCGTTGCCGATTACGCCAGTTACATGACAGGGACTTATCCTTCCGGAATGAAAGACAACGCGGTTTTGCATCCTTCTGATACGATTGCCTTTGGTGAGAAGAAAAGCATCAGCGATCAGCTTTCAAAGCAGTTTTACATGGACTTTGACCAGGGATACGGTAACGACAGTGATCAACTCGAGAAAGGCCGCCATTCCGGGATGGGTTTCTCAAATGGATCAGGTGGTTCCAACCATGCCTTTGTGGACGGGAGCGCGAGGTTTCTTAAATTTTGGGATGGTCTCAGACCGCTTAATCTCTGGGCGGTGACGGACGCTGGCCGAACCAACTACGCTTTCCACTGAGCCTTAATCAAGAACCGGCAGAATCTTTAACGGTCAACTTGTTTCATCAAGTTGACCGTTTCGTTTTTGTACATCTGGTGGTGAGGAATGTACTTATATGGACCTTCGGTTGGGCGGGGAGGTGGATGGGTTGCTCGTTTGGGCCGAAGGGGATTTTTAGCTGTATACCTGGGCCTGCGCTCGGTGACTCGCTTCAGCCCAG
>NZ_ABOX02000092.1 GCF_000172555.1 Pedosphaera parvula Ellin514 | reverse complement strand
CCGCACGGGCTACCCTTTTCGAAAGAAGCCTGTGCGGGTGGGGCGGCACGGATGCCTTTTGGCGCAAATGAAGGACCTCGATGCCATTAGTGGTTTGCTTAAAAACGACCTCGAGCGCATCGAGGCCCCCTCAGATGCGGATGGCCATTGTCTCTTCGCTGGCGATGTTCTCGTCGCCAGCCGGGGCAACTGGAATACCGCGTCGGTGATTGTGCCAAAAACAGACGACATAGTCATTGCTGCGCCAAATCTCCTGGTGGTTCGAATCAGGACTGCCACCCTACGCCCTGACTTTTTTGCATGGTGGCTGAACCAGCCTGACACGCAAGAGATGATTCGTGCCCGGCGATCAGGTTCCACAATTCCATTTATTTCGATTCCGGAATTGTCGGATTTGAAGGTTCCGGTACCAAATGTCGAAACACAGGAGAAAATTCTCAAGATTCACAAACTGTGGATAAGGGAGCAGGAACTGCTCGAAGAAATCAAAAATAAACGGCGCACATTTGTGCAAAGCATTTTAGCCGACATGACAGCCGAAAAAATTAAAATTTTAAAATCAGATGAAACAAATTGACCAAGACCAGATTAACCAAGTGGCATGGAACGCCTGCGACACGTTTCGCGGCACGATCGACCCAGCCCAATACAAAGACTACATCCTCGTAACACTGTTCCTGAAATACTTGTCCGACGTGTGGTTGGACAAGAAGGAGGAATACGAAAAGGAGTTTAAAGGCGATGCCGAGCGCGCGAAGCGGCGGCTGGCGCGGGAACGCTTCATCCTGCCGGATGGGTGCGATTTCTACACCCTGTATGGGAAGCGCTCTGAGGCGAACATTGGCGAGCTTATCAATGTGGCGTTGGAGCAAATTGAAGACGCGAACAAGACCAAGTTGGAAGGCGTGTTCCGCAACATTGATTTCAACTCGGAAGCGAACCTTGGCCAGACGAAAGAGCGCAACAAGCGGCTCAAGTCTCTGCTGGAAAAGTTCGCAGTGGAAGAGCTCGACCTGCGCCCGTCGCGGGTTGGCAAGCAGGATATCATTGGCAACACCTACCAATATCTGATTGGGCACTTTGCCAGCGACGCGGGCAAGAAGGGCGGCGAGTTCTACACGCCGGGCGAAGTCTCGGAACTGCTGGCGAAGCTGCTCGCGCCGAAAAAGGGCAGCCGCATCTGCGACCCGACGTGCGGCTCTGGCTCGCTATTGATTCAAGTGGGCGACGAAGTGGGCGACAACGATTTCTCGCTCTATGGGCAGGAAATGAACGGCAGCACCTGGGCGCTGTGCCGGATGAACATGCTCGTCCACAACAAGGACGCGGCGCGAATTGAGTGGGGCGACACAATCAACAACCCGAAGCTCATCGAGCGGGATTCGCTGATGAAGTTCGACATCGTGGTGGCGAATCCGCCGTTCTCGCTGGCGGATTGGGGCGCGGACAGCGCCGACGCCGACAAGTTTCACCGCTTTCATCGCGGTGTGCCGCCCAAGAGCAAGGGCGATTACGCCTTCATCAGCCACATGGTCGAGACGGCGATAGAAGGCACGGGAAAGGTGGGCGTTATTGCACCGCATGGCGTGCTGTTCCGTGGTGGCGCGGAAGAACGCATCCGCAAAGCATTCATCGAAGAAAATGTTCTGGAAGCGGTGATCGGTCTCCCGGAAAAACTTTTCTTCGGCACGGGCATCCCCGCAGTGATCCTGATCTTTAACAAGGGGAAGAATACGAAGGACGTATTGTTTATCGACGCAAGCAGGGAATTTGTGGAAGACACAAACCAAAACAAACTGAGCCAAGACCACATTACGAAAATCGTGGCGACCTACGCGGCATTTAAGACGGTGGACAAATACGCCTACCGCGCCACGCCGGAGCAAATCGACGAGAATGATTTCAATCTGAACATCCCGCGCTATGTGGACACATTCGAGCCTGAGAAACCAGTCAATTTGAAAGCCGTACAGAATGATATTGATGACTTGGAAATCGAATTGGCACGCGTGCGTAAGCAGATGGCTGGATACCTCAAGGAGCTCGGGCTATGAAACTTCCAACGGAGTGGCGTGTTCTTCCTTTCGGGGAGGTTGTTGAACACTCCCAATATGGAATCTCAACCCCAACAAGCCCGGATGGAACGATCCCGATTTTGGGGATGAAGAACATTAACGATGGTCAGGTGGTGGTGGGGAATCCTGATCGTGTGTCTATCACGGAAGCGGTGTTGGCAAAGCAGCGCTTAAAGGACGGTGACTTGCTTTTCAATCGGACAAACAGCCTAGACCTTGTTGGTAAAACGGGACTGTTTAGGGAGAG
Organism: Pedosphaera parvula Ellin514; assembly: GCF_000172555.1. Classification (NCBI taxonomy): domain Bacteria; kingdom Pseudomonadati; phylum Verrucomicrobiota; class Pedosphaerae; order Pedosphaerales; family Pedosphaeraceae; genus Pedosphaera; species Pedosphaera parvula. The sequence goes on along the minus strand of NZ_ABOX02000092.1, from coordinate 9,067 downwards.
TGGCGATTTTGTGTGCGCGTCTTACTTGGTGCGATTCAGACTTCGCCGGAACTTGGTTGATCCTCGTTACGTTTGCTATTTGTTCAACACATCTCATTCCCAGCGCATCATGCGCCAGTTAGCGACGAAAGCCGTGGCGCAGGCGAACATCAACCCAACCTCACTGCAAAGAAAGTTTTTGCTCCCCTTGCCGCCAAGACAAGAACAAGTTGCTATAGCGGATCTGCTGGAATTTTGGGATGACGATATTTGCAGAACGGAGAGCCGATTGGGGAAAAAGTTGGAATTTAAGCGGGGGCTGATGCAGCAACTGCTGACGGGGCAGACGCAGTTCAAGGAGTTTAAGGGCAAACCGTGGCGCAAATTACACCTTGGCGATATAGTCAACTTTGAGCCACGCGTCGTTCCGAAGCCCAAAGGAGCATTTCTAGCTGCTGGCATTCGCAGTCATGGCAAGGGTGTTTTCCTGAAACGTGATTTCGAGGCAGAAGACATTGCACTCGATGAATTGTTTGTGCTGCGCGCGGATGACCTCGTAGTGAATATCACGTTCGGTTGGGAAGGCGCTGCGGCCATTGTCCCGTCGGAAGCTGATGGCGCGCTTGTATCGCATCGGTTTCCGACGTTTACGTTCAAGCCCGCCGTGAGCTTTCCAGGCTACTTCCGTCACGTCATTAAGCAAAAACGGTTTGTTCACGCAATGGGGCTGGCGTCCCCTGGCGGCGCTGGGCGTAATCGCGTTTTGAGCAAGACGGAGTTCATGCGCATCCCAATTGACCTGCCATCAATGGCAGAGCAAGAGCGCATTGCCACTGTGCTGAATGACTGCGACCGCGAAATCGAATTACTGCAAAAGCAACTCGACGCGCTCAAAGAACAAAAGCGTGGGCTGATGCAGAAGTTGCTGACCGGAGAAATCCGCGTGAAAGCGCCCGATAAAATATGAAAAACGACTTCGATAAGCTGATGGCCGAAGTAAAGGCGCTCCACGCAAATTTGATGGATATGGAGCTGCGGTTACGGGATCAGCTTCCGACCAGCGACACCTTTGGTGGTGTTTACGTTTTCTTTGAAAAGAGAAAGGCCCTGTATGTTGGCCGCGGTGGGAACGTGCGCGAACGGGTCCTGCAGCATAGTCGCAACAGCGTTCATGATGCGCCGTTTGCATACCGGCTGGCACGAAAAGCCACGGGGCGGTTCGCAACCTACAAAGTGGAAGGTGGCCGGAAATCGCTGAAAAAGGATGCAGCTTTCTGCGAGGCATTGCGGAAAGAAAAAGTGCGCATCAGCCAGATGAGCGTTCGTTATGTGCGGGTGGAAGATCCGGTCACACAGGCACTGCTGGAAATCTCCATCAAGGACCTTGTTGAACACGCCCTACAACGAATTTAAAACAACTTAGATAAAATGAGTGATCCAAAAGAACCGCAAGCACCAAAGGTATTCATTTCGTATTCGCACGACACGCCTGCCCACAAAAAGTGGGTGGCGGATCTCGCGTCAAAACTGATGAGCAACGGGATCCAAGTCACTTTGGACCAGTGGGAAATCGGTCCTGGCGACGACGTGCCTAAGTTCATGGAGAAAGGGGTGTCTGAGGCGGATTGTGTGCTGATGATTTGCACCGAAGCCTACGTTCGTAAGGCAGATGACGGCAAAGGAGGTGTGGGTTACGAAGCCATGATTGTGACGGGTGAATTAGTGAAGAACTTGGGAACATCGAAATTTGTCCCTATCATTCGACAGGAAAATGGAGGAGGCGTATTGCCCAAGTCTGTAAGCACGCGGTTCTACGTGAACCTGAGCGATGAGAAGAGTGTTGAAGAACAATTTAAAGAACTGCTGCACAAGGTCCATAAGGTTCCGAAAGTGAAGAAGCCGGAGCTGGGAAAGAATCCGTTCGTAGGCGAGTTAGGCGGCGGGGCGGCACCAGCGGTTGTTCCCGTTGAGGTGAAAGTGGAGGATGCTAGCGCGATGTATGCGGCGGGCTTGGCGATAGCGCAGCGCGGGGACTTGATGGGCTGGCGGAAGCTAGTGCAGAAAACGCGGGAACCGCTGGCGAAAAACCTGAGTACGTGGAGGAGTGCTTACGAGGGCAAGGCAGCCCTCGTCGCGGACTTGCCAAGGATCCTGACCGAGGGGTCTTCGATTTACAGCCCACTAATGAGCCTAGCCGTGGCAGGCGCGGTGTCGGGCAACGCGAAGTTCAGCAACCAGACGAGCATCCTGGATGAGCTGATAGGGCCCGCGGGCTGGAACGTGGCCGGCATGACCTATCTGACACAGATACCTTCGGCGCTTGTGTTTACTTTCCAAGCGGTGCATGGGGCGGCGTGTCTTTTCTCTGGGGAGCTGATGCGGGGCGTTGCGATGTCCCGCGCGAGGGTGCGCGACTCGTACAGCAGCCAGATGGATGAACTGTTCAAGCAGCCTCCCTTAGTTGGGTGGCCATATTCGCTGAACGAGCGACCAGACTTCGCGTTGAGCTACCTGGTCGGCTTGTTCGATAATTGGGCCTGGCTAGCCGAGCTGTTCGGCTCGAAGGAGGAGTACAAATCTTCGCTGGTAGCCTACTACCTGGGGTTGCATGTTCAGGAGCTGGCCAACCTCATCGCGAGCGGCAACGATGCTGTGTTGGAGGCCGATGGGCATATGCCGCTAGTTCCGATCCAGAGCTTGCGCATCGAAGCCGACCAGGGCAGCCGGTCTTACAGGCTGCTGGTCCACTCCCCCGAGGAGGTGAGGGCCATCTGGAGGACTCTGGGTGTGAAGGATGCGCAGATGGCGGCGGCCTGGGACAAGTGGCTGAGCCTGACGCTGCGGGCGATGACGGCGTATCGCGGGCAAGGGACATCGTGGCGGCGACAATTTCCACATGAAAATTTGCTGAAAGATATCCGACCGGAGGGGGCGGGAGTATGAACAAACCATCTTTTCAGGAGGACCACGTATCGCAGGTGCCAGCGTTGCAATTATTGCAAAATCTGGGCTTTACCTACCTGCGACCGCAGGAGGTGTTTCTGCAGCGCAAGGGGCGGCTAGGCAATGTGCTGTTGGAAGGCATCCTGGCGGAGCAACTGCGGAAGCGAACCTTCAGTTACAAGGGCGGGCAATATGCATTCACGGAAGCGAACGTCCAAGCGGCCATTCAAGCTCTCAAGGATGTGCCGTTCGATGGTCTGGTGCGGACGAGCGAGCAAATCTATGACCTACTGGTGCTGGGCAAAGCGATGGAGCAGATGGTGGCGGGCGACACAAAAAGCTTCACACTCAACTTCATCGACTGGCGCAGGCCGGCGAACAACGTGTTTCACGTTGTCGAGGAATTTGAGGTAGAACGCACTGCCAGCAAGGACAAGTGTCGACCCGACGTGGTGCTATTCGTGAATGGCATTCCGCTCTGTATCATCGAGTGCAAGCAGTCGGGCAAAGACATGGTGGAACAGGCGATTTCGCAGAACATCCGCAACCAGGGCGACGATTACATTCCAAAGCTGTTCGTTTTCTCGCAACTGCTGCTGGCGGTGACGGCAAATGACGCGGCCTACGCGACGACGGGCACGGCGTCGGCGTTTTGGGCGCGCTGGCGCGAACTGGATGACGTGACGAAGGAGGTTCACACACTGATCAACCGACCCTTGAGCCGGGTGCAGAAGGACAATCTGTTCGCTGACCGTTTCGGGTATGTGAAGACCTATTTTGACGATTTGGAAGCCGAAGGTCGGGAGGTCACGGAGCAGGACAGAACTCTTTACAACCTGTGTCGCCCGGAACGGCTGATTGAACTGGCATGGCGCTTCATCGTGTATGACGCAGGTGAAAAGAAAATCGCCCGTTACCAACAATACTTCACGGTGAACAGTATCATTACCCGCGTGCGTAAGCTGCAACCGGACGGCCGACGGTTGGGTGGCGTGGTATGGCACACGCAAGGGTCGGGCAAGAGCCTGACGATGGTGATGCTAGCGAAGTCGCTGGCGCTGGAACGGGAGATTTCCAATCCGGTGATTGTTCTTGTAACTGACCGCGTGGATTTGGACGAGCAAATCAAAAAGACGTTTCACCAGTGCGGGCTTGAACCGGCGCAAGCGCAGACGGGCAAGCACCTGACAAAGCTCATTACAGAGGGCAAGGAGAGCGTCATCACGACGGTCATAGATAAGTTCGCCTCGGCGGTGGACGCGGGCGAGTTTGAAAATGAATCGCCAGACCTGTTCGTTTTGGTGGATGAAAGCCACCGCAGCGTGTATGGCGAGACGGGGGCGAAGATGGAAAAGGTGTTGCCGAACGCATGCTTCATCGGCTTCACCGGCACTCCGCTAATGAAGAAGGAGCACAAGACGGCGAAGAAGTTCGGCGGCTACATCGAACCATCCTACACGATTGACCAAGCCGTGCGGGACAAAGCCGTCGTGCCGCTGCTCTACGAGGGGCGGCTGGTTTTGCAGCAAGTGGATCAAAACGCGATAGACAAGTGGTTTGAAGTGGTGACGAAGCCGTTGAGCGAGGCGCAACGGGCGGACTTGAAAAAGAAATTTGCGTCGGCGGACCAGTTGAACAAGGCCGACCGGAAGGTGTATGAAGCGGCGTTCGACATCAGCGAGCATTACAGCCAGAACTGGCAAGGCACGGGGTTTAAGGCGCAACTGGCCGCGCCGAACAAGGCGACGGCGCTGAAATACAAGAAATACTTGGATGAGTTCGGAAAAGTGACGAGCGAAGTGGTGATCTCAGCACCGGACACCCGCGAGGAACAGGAGGGCGTTTATGAAGTGGACACGGAAGAAGTACGCGCCTTCTGGAAGAAAATGATGGCGAAATATGGAACTGAGAAACAATACCTCGAACAAATCATCAACGCCTTTAAGCGCGCGCCCGAACCGGAAATCCTGATTGTCGTCAGCAAGCTGCTAACGGGCTTCGACGCGCCGAAGAACACGGTGCTGTATCTGTGCCGATCATTTCATGAGCACAACCTTTTGCAAGCCATCGCACGGGTGAACCGGCTGTCCGGCGGGAAGGATTTCGGTTTCATCATGGATTACTACGGCGTGCTGCAAAAGTTGGGCGAGGCGATGGATATTTACTCGGCGCTGCCGGAGTTTGATGAAGATGAAATCTCCGGCACGGTTACAGACGTGGCGGAAGAAGTCGCCAGCCTGCCACAGAAACATTCCGAGTTGTGGGACGTGTTCAAGACGGTGAAAGGTTCAAAGGACAAAGAGAAGTACGAACGGCTGCTGGGCGACGATGAAGTGCGCGGACAGTTTTACGACAAGCTGAACGCCTATCACCGGACGCTGGGCATCGCACTGGCGACGATGCAATTCCTGCGCGAGACGCCGGAGAAAACCATCCAGCGTTACAAGGATGACCTCGCTTTCTTCCTCAAGCTGCGCGTGTCGGTGAAGCAACGCTACGCGGAGCAAGTGGATTACAAAGAATACGAAAAACGAGTGCAAAAGCTGATTGATACGCACGTCCGCTCGGAGGGCATCCAGCAAGTCACGCCGCCGGTGAACATTTTCGAGAAGGATGCTTTCAAGTCCGAAGTCGAAAAGCTGGAAAGCGTGGCATCGAAAGCGGACACGATCGCGCACCGGACGGTACGCACCATCACAGAGAAGATGGACGAAGACCCGGTGTTCTACCGGCGCTTCGGGAAAATTTTGCAGGACACGATTGACGACTACAAAGCGGGGCGGTTGGCGGAGAAGGATTACTTGAACAAGGTAACGGAAGTTATGGAGTCCGTGTTAAGTCGCACCGGGGACAAACTGCCGGAAATCCTGCGCGACCGCGACGTGGCGAAGGCGTTTTACGGCGTGGTGAGCGAGACGCTAGAGGGCCTGGAGTTCAGGGAGGAAACCGAGCCGTATGGAACACAGAATGTCGCGGCGAATCTGGCAGTGCAGATTGATAATGCCGTCCAGGAGCGGTTGCGCGTTGATTGGCGCTCGAATCCTGACGTGCAGAACGAAATGCGAAACGCCATAGATGACTTGCTATACGAAGTCAGGTCGCAGAAGGGTGTGCCGCTGACAGCGCAAGACATGGACGGGATCATTGAGCGCGCACTTGAAATCGCCAAAAATCGTTACCCGCGCTGAGGTCCTTGCGGACGGCCACCATGAATCAAGATTACGAAATTGATTTTGCCGGGAGGAAGATTGCGTTCCGGCTGCAACGGTCGGACCGGCGAACGCTGGCGATCACGGTGCAACCCGACTTGAGCGTGGTGGTGACCGCGCCCAAAAAAGCGGCGCTGGAAAACGTCCTGGCAAAAGTGCGGAAGCGGGCGGTCTGGGTAAAACGTCAGCAACGCTATTTCAGCGAGTTCCTGCCAAAGACACCGCCGCGCCGGTACGTAAGCGGCGAGACGCATCGTTATCTGGGCCGGCAGTATCGGCTGAAGGTCGTCGAGACGAAGGCGGCGGAAGTGAAGATGCGAGGGCGGTTTATCCTGGTGCATACCCCAAACAAGGAGGACAAGGCTCGGGTGCGGAAGCTAGTGGAAGGCTGGTATCTGGCGCGTGCGAAGGAGAGGCTAGCACGCAGTTTCGAGGAAAACGTTTCGCGGTTGGGCACGCGCTTAGGAACGCCGCCCCAGATGCAAGTGCGCCGGATGCGCAAGCGGTGGGGAAGCTGGACGCGGCGAAGTGGCGTGTATCTGAACCCAGAGTTGGTGAAGACGCCCGCGTCGTGCATTGACTATGTTGTCACGCACGAGCTTTGCCATGCGGTGCAAGGTAACCACGGGAAGAAGTTTTATGAGCTGTTGCGGCACGTGATGCCCGATTGGGAAGAACGGAAGGGGCGGTTGGAACGAGTTGCGGTGGGGTGAGGTCGATCGCGGGCGAGGCGATGCAAGGGGGCGTAAGTAGCTGGTGTTTTGGGTTCAATGTGCGACAGTCGTGGGAATGGATAACTTATTTAGTAATGAACTTTTTGAAATTCCTTGTCCGAAGTGTAAAAAAGAAATTCAGAAGCCGCTGAGCTGGTTCAATAAGGACATTGTGAGTTGTCCCTTTTGCAAGGCGGCGATTTCCACGAGAAAATTTCGGGCAAAGCTACAGGCGACTGAGAAGGAATCGGCAAGGGTTCGGAAGCAGCTTTAGCCGTAACCATACAGTTGAACAGGAGAAAACAGAGAGAACGGAGAGAAAACTCCGTTCAATTGATTGCTGGCGCAGGGGATCGTAGTCGTTGATCGCGTACGCGGGTGGAGGCATGTGGAGGATCAGGGTCGCCGGCTTAGTTAGGGAGCGCGCGGCAACGCATCCTTACCAACGCAAGGGAACGTGCCTGGCGGTTGGATTGGATCGCGAGTCGCGTCTGCGGATTAGCTCGGTCGGTTGAGTAATGTCACCGACGGAGTTAGGGGTCGAGTCCTTCCGGACGGGCACCACTCTCACCCCACCGATTTATTGTTTGCTGGCGCGGTAGATTAGAGCCGCAGATCTCGTCGGAAGGTTGTGCGGAGTATTGGACAAGGTGTTGCGTCTAATGGTTTATGAAACGGATTTTGGCGGTGGTGGTTTTGGGTTGTGTGATGGTGGCAGGGGGGACCTCTTACGCGGAGGGGCTGGCGGTGGATGTGGTGCCGACGGTGAATCGGGAGGAGGCGTGGGTGTATGTTTCGGGTGAGGTGAACCGGCGGTTTTATGTGGTGGTGAGTAATGTGTCGGATCGGCCGCAGCGGGTGTATGAGGATTGGAATAGTTGGGGATATTTTTCTTTGTCGTTTGAGGTGAGGACGGCGCAGGGGAAGGTGGTGAAGATTACGAGGTCGGAAAGGGATTGGAGCAAGAATTTTGCTTCGACGTATACGATTCCGGCGGGCGGGCACTATGTGTTGCCGGTGCAATGGAGCACGAATGAGTGGCAAAATTTGAATTTAATTTCTGGTGCAGAGCAGCAACCGGTGAGGTTGAAGGCGGTGTTTGAGATTCCGGAGGCGGAGACGAATACGTATCGGGTTTGGACGGGGCGGGTGGAGTCGGTGCCGAGGGAGGTGAGGGTGAATAAATGACCGAGGGCAGGTCGGCGTGTTGCGTGTTGCGTGTCCGAATGGATGGGGTGTGGGATGCGCCGCGCTTCTGAAACCAAATCATGTCGATGGGGCATTCTCCAGGGTCTTAATATCGAGCGAAAGCGCGTTGGCTTGGGACATGGTGTATGCGTAGGCCGTGTCATAGACATCTACCCTGTGAAAGTATTCCCCCAACTCAGGATGACATTTCAAGGCAAGCGCCACCCATGCTTTTCGATAGGCTTCGCGGGCCTTGTCGAACTCGGCATTCCCGAAGAGTTCGCTGCGTGCGGCGTCGAAAGTCTTGCGGTCATGGGAGTATTCGGGATACTTGAATTGCGGTTGGAGCCGCTTATCCAACGCGGCGATGGCGGCGGTTTTGTCCGTCAGATCTGAATTGGTAGCAATGGAATACCGTGCATCCTGATATTCCTTGGTGAGATTAATGAATTTGGTCAGGTCTGGGTGGAGTTCGAGGACGTGCGCCATTTCGACATTCCTGTTTTGCACGAAAGCGGAATAATGTTCAGGGGTATAAAAGAGCTCTTCCCAAAGCTTCGCGGCGATGCGCCCTTCTGATGTCCGGTCCAGCCGGGAAAGTTTTCCAGTCAAAATTGACGCATTCTCTTTGAGCGCCTTGAGGTTTCTCTTGAGATGTGGCAGGTCTGCCTTGGTATAAGGCTTCGGTGGGAGAGTTGTGTCGCTGGGCCGCCTGACTGAGATGGCAAGGAGCGCCCAGATCATGGTCGCGAGGCACACAACCATGACTACGATAAAGCGCGTGCGGTTCGGGCCGTCTCCATAATCCTCTGACTGACCAAATAAGCGTTCCACGTTCATATTATCTCATCGCGTGGAAAGCATTTGGTGTTCCACTACCTGGGCGGGAAAATACTTGTTTCATGATCGGTTGATGGCTGGAAGGTAAAAAACTCCAATAAATTGGAAGGTTTACATTGACAGAGTTAGTTCATGTTGGTATTTGTTAGTTATGGGATGTGAAAGTGTAAATTGGCTGACCGGACTCAGGAGGGT
>NZ_ABOX02000091.1 GCF_000172555.1 Pedosphaera parvula Ellin514 | reverse complement strand
GGCGGATGTGAACGGTTTGGGAGCGGCGGACATCGCGCTGCTCGAGATCGTGGAGGACAAGATGGGTTTTGACTTGCCTGAATTGCCCGAAAACGTGGCGGCTCTCGCAGGCAAGAAGCGCAGCACGAAGAAGTAATTTTCACAGCCTAATCATGGCTTTGCCGTCAGCCAGAAGCTATCTTCTGGCTGACGTCGTTTATGGCGGACATTTTAAGTAATCATAAAGCACGCAGGGATTATCATATCCTGGAAACCTTCGAGGCAGGCATTGCGCTGAAGGGGACGGAGGTGAAGTCGTTGCGAGCGGGTTTGGGGCAAATCGCTGATGCATTTGCGCGCGTGGAGAATGATCAGGTGTTTCTTTATAACGTGCATATCGATGAATACCGCTTTGGGAATCGGCAGAATCATGAACCGAAGTCGGCCAGGAAGCTGTTGTTGCACAAGTCGGAGATCCGGAAGTTGTTCGGCCTGGCTTCGGTCAAAGGGAATGCGTTGTTTCCCCTCTCCTTTTATTGGAAGAACGGGAAGGTGAAGGTTGCGTTGGCGGTGGGCAAGGGCAAGGTGGAATTCGACAAGCGGGATGATATCAAGAAGCGGGATGCTGATCGGGAGTTGAAGCGCGCGACGATGCATCACTTCAAAGGTAAATAAGAAAAGCGCCCTGAATGGGACGCTTTCAATTGCAAACTGGATTAGCTAAAGAAGGATCAGGCCTTCTTTGCTTCGGGCTTTTTCCAAGTGCGCTTGGGAGCCTTTACGACGAGCCCCTTCTTAATTGCGCTCGCAGTTACCCGTATATAGCGGACTTCGCCGTTGATAACGGCTTTGACCCGCTGGAGATTGGGCATGAAACGGCGTTTGGTAATCGCGGTAACGTGAGTACCGATACCGCCTTTTTTCTTGGCTTTACCGCTACGCCAGATGTGGCTGCCTTTAATGGGCCCAGTGCCTGTTAATTCACAAATTCTTGCCATATGTCTTTTCCTTTCGAAAGGAGCGGAAAACCTACCAATGTTCCTTCGAGTTGCAAGTACTATTTCACGAAAACCAACTAATACAAAACTAAAGTAGCGTAAAAATTGGAAAGAATCATGGGACACATCAAAAGCCCTGGCAAAAAAGCGCAGTTTTCCATGCAAACACTCAATCAGCAGAAAGTTCGCATCGCTGAGCCGCTATTCGGACGCTGCAAAGCTTAACTTTCTGCCCCGCCATTTGAAGATGTTAAGATACAGGTAGATATAGGGATATGCTGATGCTGCCTCACAAATTATTTTCCACGCTACCAGTACATTTGGCGGATGCACACCCTGCGGTTCATATCCCGTGATCGATAATCCCATAGGTGGGTCAAAAACCTTCATTAAGCAGGGTCAGACCGGATTGTTTTTCCATTCGTAGTTTGGTGATGCTGTCAATGATTGACAGCGAAATTGGAATTACAATCTGCACAATCCCGCTTCGGGAGCAGCAAATGATTAATCGAGCGGCACAGACAGCATTTGTTTGACCGTTCGAAAAATCATTAATTAATGGCATCAAAAAAAATTCTCAAAAAAGCTCCGGCATGAGTGATCCGTTTGTTAGCATCATCATACGCTCCTTTAATGAAGGCTGGGCATTAAAGGAAACGCTCCCTGCCCTGCAGGCACAGGAATATAAAAACTGGGAGTTAATAGTGATCGATTCCGGTTCCACCGATGGTTCCGTTGATCTGATTTGCAAGGCACAGCCGAAACATTTTATTCAGATCAAACCGCACGAGTATAATCCGAGCCGTGTGATGAATCAGGGAATGCAGTTGGCAAAATCCGAGTTTGGCATTTTTTTGAATGCCGACGCCACGCCGCAAGGGAGCAATTGGCTTCGGCCATTAGTTGCAGGTTTGCAGGATCCACAAACTGCAGCTGTTTTTGGCCGGCAGATCCCCCGCCCCGATTGCCAGGCGGTGTTTGCTTATGACTACGAGCGTTGTTTTGGTGAAAATCGTGAGTCAGCGAAGTGGGAGCATTTCTTCAGCATGGTAAGCAGTGGTTTACGCAAGGACATCTGGTCTAAGCGCGGCTTTTTGGAAAAAATGCAATACTCGGAAGACGATGAGTACACGCGTTGGTGCCGGGCACAGGGTTACAAAGTAGTTTATTGCCCGGACACTGTGGTGATGCATTCCCATAATTACACGCCGGCCCAGGCGTATAAACGCAGCTTCGGCGAGGCAAAGGCGCTGGCTGCGGTATGGACTCGAAGGCCAACAGAGTTCAGTTGGCTGCGCACAGTTATGATCGGGTGGTTGCGTGACATTCGCAAGGATCTCAGCTATTGCGCCCGCACGCATCGAATCAATGAATTCCCCCACGCAATGCGCATCCGCGGGGAACAACGCAAAGCAAAACTGGCCGGATTTCGCGAAGGTTGGAATTTTTATCGCGGGTAGGGAACTTCCCAATGCACTTTAACGTCGAGGGAATTATGTTCATGCCTGCTACATGACCGCAAAATTTACAATTGATGGCAGCGACGCGCTTGAGGCTCATCTGGCCCATACGTGCTCAGGCATACTCGCAGGTGTGCGATCCATCATCCCGGCTGCAGAGCTGGAAGCCTTGGTCCTAGGTGGTGGCTACGGTCGCGGGCAAGGTGGCGTGTTCAAGACAGACTCCGGTGATCGTCCGTACAATGATCTGGAGTTCTACGTATTTATCCGCGGCAATGTACTAGTGACAGAACGCAAGTATCGTCATCCATTGAACGAACTGGGCGACAAGCTTTCACCCGCGGCCGGTTTGCACGTTGAATTCAAAGTCTATTCTGTCGAGAAGCTCAAGCGCACCCCGGTATCCATGTTTACCTATGATTTGGTTGCAGGCCATCGGATCATCTGTGGGGACATGGAGATTTTTAAGAGTTGCTCCCACCATCTCGCAGCCGACCAGATCCCTTTGTACGAGGCCACCCGGCTTCTCGTCAATCGCTGCTCAGGATTGCTGCTCGCGAAAGATTTTCTGCGAAACAGTTCCCTGTCTGGTGAACAAAATGATTTTATCGTTCGCAACATTGCCAAGGCACAACTCGCCTTCGGCGATGCCCTTTTGACGGCTTTTGGAAAATATCATTGGAGTTGCACCGAGCGCCATCATCGTCTCGGAAAATTATTCGCCTCCGAATCGCTCCCCCGGTCTGAGGACATCCTGAAACATCATGCCTTGGGAGTGGAATTCAAGCTGCATCCCAAATTTATCCATGTCACGCATGAAAGTTTAGATCAATTGCATCATGAAATCAGCCGTCTGGGGCAGCAAGTATGGCTGTGGAATGAAAGTCGCCGGTTGCATCATCCCTTCATTTCTGCAAAGGATTACGCGATGGCCTGCCTAAACAAATGCCCTGAAACCGTTCCGTGGAAAAATTCTTTGCTGAATTTGAGAACGTTCGGTCCGCCAGGCATTCTGAATTCCCAGGCATTTCGCTATCCTAGGGAACGTCTGATGAATGCGCTGGCATTGCTTCTCTGGGAGGACGACTGCCTGACAGATTCCCAACTCAAGGCGCGCGTGCAGCAGCAGTTAAGAGCAAGTTCAGCCGGGTGGACAAATGTGCTCGGGTCGTACAAAACCATTTGGCAAAACTATGGCTGAGGGTCCGATCGCGCCCGATCTCAATCTGAACTGGCCTGCGCCGCCCTCCGCTCTTTTTCTGGGCCTGCGCGAAGTCCATGTCTGGGGCACAATTCTGAATTCCGGCCCCGATCGACTCGGCCGGTATGCCTCGATTCTCTCCGAGGATGAAAAAAAACGTGCGGCACGTTTCCGCTTTGAACGCGATCAAAACCGCTTTACTGTGGCCCGTGGTTTTCTCCGGACCGTTCTTGGTCGTTATTTGAAAATGGACCCGGCAGAAATTACGTTCAGCTACTCGGACCGGGGAAAACCTGCCTTGAACGCCCCGTCAAGCAATCCGCTCCACTTTAATCTCAGCCATTCCCATGATTTGGCGCTATTGGCCGTCACAGAAATCTGTCCTGTGGGAGTGGATGTGGAACAAATCCGCACCTTGAGAGATGCCGATGCCATTGCAGACCGCTTCTTTTCGGAACGGGAAAGCAGCGCACTGAGAGCTTTGCCGCCGGAACAAAAGCCGATTGGCTTCTTCAACCTTTGGACTCGAAAGGAAGCCTGGTTGAAAGCCACAGGAGAAGGAATATCTGACTCATTGGACAAAGTCGAAGTTTCCCTGCATCCTCACGAACCGGCAAAATTCCTTGGTCTATTTGGAAAGGCAGAGACTGCAGCGGGATGGACGTTGGTGGATCTGGCACCTGGAACGGGCTATAAAGGGGCGCTGGCTTTGGAAGCAAACGATATAAATTTAAAGTGTTGGGCTGAGGGCATCCTGGCTGGAAAGTAAGCAACGCCGCAGAGATTGCTTCTGCAACCACCTGATCAAGTATCGTACTTTGCGTTGTCCGATCAATAATCTTACTTTTGCCCTTCTCCAATCCGTGCGCCTGTTTGGGGGCCTTAACCCATTTACTTCGAATGGCAGTGCCTGCATAACGTTGATGGCTAAAATGAAATCGAGTTATGCACCAGGACTTTACGGTCGTCACAAACTGTGAGCAGAATTATCCTTGGGGTGCCTGCTTGTTTGGTGCGTCCCACGGGTATCAAAATAATCAAGGCTTCACCAAAGCCTCGCCTGCCGGGTTATTCAAGGTAACTCAATGCTTTGGGATTAGCTGACTGTCGCATGAGTAGCACTGTAAATTTCAATTCGTATTCCACGAATCCATGCATCGCCATTTTAGGCGTGCCGTTCGACAACGTAAGCACGATGGATGCTGTTTCTCTGGTGGAGCAGATGGTCGACTCGCGTCATCCGCATTACTTCGTGACGGCAAATGTAGACTTTCTGGTGCAAGCGCAGGAAGATATCGAACTTCGGCGCATCTTATTTGACGCCCATCTGGTCGTTTGTGACGGGACTCCCCTGATATGGGCTTCAAAAATGCTCGGCAATCCGCTGCCCGAGCGGGTGGCCGGTTCAGATTTGGTTCCGCTTTTAATTCGAATTGCTGCCGAAAAGAATTATCGACTGTTTTTCCTCGGCGGAACACCGGAATCCACCAGTGTGGCCCTGCAAAACATTCGCGCTCAACACCCCCAAATTTTGGCTGAGGGATACTCACCGCCATTTAACAAGCTCCTGGAAATGGATCACGATGAAATCAAACTTCGTATCCAAAAATTCAAACCCGACCTCTTGTTTGTCTCATTTGGCTGCCCTAAACAAGAGAAATGGATTGCGATGCATTACCAATCCCTTGGCGTCCCAGTTTCAGCGGGCGTAGGTGGGACCATTGATTTCCTTGCTGGTCACCTAAAGCGGGCTCCAGTCCTCATGCAGAAGACAGGTACGGAATGGATTTTTAGATTAGCTCAGGAGCCGCGTCGATTATTTCGACGGTATGTAAAAGATTTATGGGTGTTTGGTTGGGCGATTTTGAGCCAATGGTGGCAATTGCAATTCAAACGGTCGAAATCGTTGCCCGCAAAGGTTAGTGCGCCGGTGAAATCTGAAGCAGATTGGCAGTGCATCAAATTGCCAGAACACCTCGATATGGCCGCAGTTCGAGATGATGCTCTCCTGATGGATCAAATTCTGGTGGATGGGCGGCATTGTCTACTAGAATTGGAGAAGGTTAAATTCATTGATAGCACCGGTGTGGGCTTCCTGATCCGCCTTCAAAAGAAGGTGCGGACAGCCGGTCGCGAATTGGTGCTCCTTTCGCCGAGTAATGTCATTATGCGAGCACTCTCCCTAATGCAGCTTCAAAGTTTTTTTGCCAGCGCTCCCGATTTCGCATCGGCCCAGCAATTGCTTGATATTCGTGCGATGGAAAGGAAGGAAATGGTCACTGCAAACCGCACGAAATGGGCCGAATCTCTAGTCTGGCAGGGAGAAATAACCGCGGCCAATGCGGAAGATGTCTGGCAGCAAACAGCGACCCAACTCAATGCCACTGATTCGGCGAATAAACACGTTCTAATCGACCTTTCGCATGTACGTTTCATTGATAGCACGGGACTTGGTCTGATGGTGCGCGTGAAAAAAGCATCGCTTCGGCTCGGTATAAGGCTTGAGTTTACGGGGACGCAATCTGCAGTCCGAAACGTTCTCACGTTGGCACGGCTGGAAAGTTTTCTTCTTGGAGAGCCCAAATGAGAATAGGACTTTCCAGCTCCGTCATTCAACGGGGAAAAACCGGCGTCGCACAGTATCTTTTTGCTCTGCTCAGAGCTTTCCTTCCTTACACCGACCGTCACCAATTCATTCTGTTTGCCTTGGAGGAAGACCTTCCACTTTTTGGATTTGCTGGGAAGCAGGTACAAATCGTTCCCGTCCCCGAGAGATTTCGACCCGCAGTTAAAAACATTGCATGGCATCAAACTGAAATGCCGAGGCTTGCCCGGCAGCACAAACTTGATGTATTGCACATTCCCAGTTATCGGCGAATGCTTTGGCCGCGGCCTTGCGCACTGGTCTCCACCATTCATGATTTGGCCCCTTTCCAGGTGGCAAACAAATATGATTGGAAAAGAATGTTTTACGGCCGTGTGGTCGTGAAAAGGCTGGCTCGACGCCAGGACCACATTATTGCCATCAGCCAGAATACTGCTTCAGACATAAAAACTTTTTTTAAATTGCCCGACAAAAAAATAACCATTGTTCACAATGGATTGGAGCACGATCGTTTCTTTCCTGGCCCTGCGGAAACTGCCCGCGCGGAGGTGGCAAAACGGCATGCACTGCAAAAACAATTTTTCCTTTACATAGCCCGTCTGGAGCATCCGGCGAAGAATCATGTCCGATTGATTTCCGCGTTTAACGAATTCAAAACCGCCACCAAATCAAACTGGCAACTTGTTCTTGGTGGGAGCGATTGGAACGGTGCAGAGGCCATTCATGAGGCGATCAGGCATTCGCCGTTCTCAACTGATATCCGCTCGCTCGGATTCGTTGATAACGCGCATTTGCCCGATTTGTACCGGGCGGCTGAGGCGTTTGTTTATCCTTCCTTATACGAAGGTTTCGGCATGCCGCCCATCGAATCCATGGCCTGCGGTTGTCCCGTAATTTGTTCCACTCGCGGCTCATTGGGCGAAGTAGTGGGAAGCGCTGCAGCCATCATCAATCCGGATGATACCGCTTCCATTCAAAGACAATTGACCTTGGTTGCGGGGGACGAAAGTTTGCGAAATAGACTACGCACTGCAGGGTTGGCACAGGCCAGGAATTTTGACTGGAGTAAAACTGCAGCAGAGACTCTGGAAGTTTACGCCAAACACTCCCAAAGCAGTCTCCCCTGCAAGCCGAGTCAAGTCCTGAGATCCGCTCAAGGCCGCTTTTTCTGATAGGTTCCTACCAGCCTGCCCCGGGCGAGGACGTGTCCTTTTATGGCGGCTTCGAAGTCCTTCCGCGACGCCTTGGATTTTAATTGGAGCTGCTCATTCAACGCGTAAACTTCGAAAATATAATGATGAGTTTGTCCGCGGGGAGGACACGGTCCACTATATCCAACCTTGTGAAAACTGTTGACGCCCTGCCTGCCGCCACTTGGCGGGGCCTCTACTTTGGATATGTTTTCGGGCAGTTCAGTAACATTTTCAGGAAGATTGTAGATTATCCAGTGGGTCCAGGTTCCGCCCGGAGCATCCGGGTCAACGCAGGTGAGTGCGAAGGTTTTCGTGCCCGGCACTCCACCATTCCAGCTTAAGGGTGGAGAGAAATTCTTTCCCTCACAGGTGTACTTTTCAGGTATTGGCTGGCCATCAGAGAAGCTTGCACTCGACAATTTGAGCGTGTTGGTGCCCTGTTCTTCCGCGGCACAGACAGCGAGGCTTGCCAGGTTTAGAAGCAAGAAACATAGACCTTTGGAAATAAATGTGCGCATATTTTCTCCTATCGTTTGGCGATATCAATATAGCATTTCCCACAACTTACTGAAGGGCTTCGCTATTTGGGTTTCAGCTTTGACATAATGGCATCCAGTCCACCTTCAACCGGCTCTATCTCGATTAGATTTTCCTTCGCCTTTTTCGCAGGAGTCGCAGCTGGAGCTTCTGGAGTTGCAGAGGAGATTCCGGCTTTAGGTGCAGGCGAGGCCATTCTGGCAATTACCGTATCAGGAACAACCTCGGCAGTTTCTTCAGCCTCCCGCTCTTGATCCGGCAAGTACCAGTTTTTCCGGGAGTCCAACCATGTCCGGTATCTCTGATAGGTCCACATCCCCTGCTCTGCACCGATTTCCATGGCAGACATGATTTTGAAAAATTCACCGCGTCGAATAAAGTTTTTTACCGGAATGGTGGGAATCAGCACTTCACACTCTGGAACTTGAAGCTTTAAATCAGCGCGATATTGCAACCGCTGGCAAATGGCAACCACCAGACAATCAGCAAGCTGAGCGCACACATTATTCTGCATCTCAGGAGGAAAAGCCGCGACCATGCGCTGTAAAGCTTCAATGGTGCTTCCTGAGTGGGCGGTGGCCAGCACAAGATGGCCGGTCTCGGCAACGTTGAGCGTTAATCGCATCGTTTCAGGATCGCGCATCTCTCCCACCATCAAAACATCCGGGTCTTCCCGCATGGCATCCATCAGAGCCTGTTCGAAGGAAGGAGTGTCACGCCCAACTTCCCTTTGACGAATATAGCCACGATGGGGTTTAAAGAGGTACTCAATCGGGCTTTCGACGGTCAGGATGTGGCGCGTCTCGGCGAGGTTTATCTCCTGAATAAATGCGGCCATGGTGGAGGATTTACCAGAGCCTGTTGGGCCACTAATCAAGATCAGCCCGTTGGAGTGGTTGGTCAGCTTCTTGAAGTCAGGGTGCAAATTCAACTTTTCTATCGTGGCTTGAAACGATGTGAGCAACCTGACAGCCATGCCAATGCCTCGAGATGTCTGCAATACATTGATTCGACATCGAACGCCCTGGATGCTTTTGGACAAGTCATACGAACGACGCTCAAGGAAAAGCGGCCAGGCATCTACGCCAATAATCTCCTGAGCCGCGTCCAACAATGCCTTGCCCGCAATGGGTGCTCCGACCGTGCGCAACGAACCTCGAACCCGTATAGCCGCCGGCAAGGTCGGTTCCAGGTGCAGATCGCTCGCCCCATTAGCCTTGGCAGTCGCAATTAGTGAATACAAGTCCATTGTTCGTTAAACCCCGAAATCGTCGAATCGTTGCTGCCGGTTTTCAAATTATTCCGGGTGGGTAACACCCTATAGGAAGTTCATTCAACCTGCCTAACATGCCAGGAAGAATAAATTAACATTAGATCGTAAACAAATAGTTCCTAATGAAAAGTATTCAGTGGATTTTCGGATTGGCGTTAATCATGTCGTTCAACGGATGTTCGAGCCCGGAATCCGTTTCCACCCTGCAGGGGCATGGCACGAAAACAGTCTACAATGCGAGTTACGACCGGGTTTGGAGTGCAGCAATCGCCGCCAGTCAAACAGGGGATCTTTATGTTTTGAACGCCGATAAAAGTCGCGGCTACATTTCTACAAAACGCGGGTGGAGGCCAACAACCTTTGGTGAGAATGTTGGAATCTGGGTTCGAAGCATTTCGCCAACCCAAACGGAGGTCGAAGTGGTGAGCAAGCAAGCGGGTCCGCCGGTGCTGGTCCTTCGCAACTGGGAAACACGACTCCTGGATAGCATAGCTGCCAATCTGACTGCTACTTGATCGAATTCGGTGCCGACACTCTTCCTCCCCCCGCAATCTGACGGCTGAAAATCCTCCCAGTTGCAGTGACGACAACACGGATTTTAGAAACACGGATGGAATGGTGGGCCCAGTAGGACTTGAACCTACGACCAAGCGATTATGAGTCGCCTGCTCTAACCACTGAGCTATGGGCCCTAAAACGATAGTAAAATAAGGCTATCTCGCACTTCCGCGCAACGATTAAACTGACAATCTGATACTCCCATTTGATACTCCCAGCATGAAAGAGTCTGGGACGGAGAAAAAATCCCCGTGGCAGAAGACCAAAGTTGCCAATTTGGTGCGCTACTTACCATCTGGAGTTTATTTTGCTCGCATTCAAGTTTGGGGCAAGTTAATTCGGAAAACCTTAAAGACAAAGGTATTTTCTGTGGCGCAGTTGAAACTGGGCGATTTTGCCAAAGCACGACGCGCGGTTGCAGAAACTCAATCCTCAGGTAATGGCAAAATGCTGATTGGCGACGCATTGGCTATTTACAAAAAGGAACTGGATCACAATACCAGACTGAAACCAGGTGCGAAACTTTATCGGCAGAAGACCATTGAGGCGCTATTGAAGAGTTGGCCTGGGCTATCGAACCGGGAAATAAAAGCCATTTCACAGGCGGAGTGCTTAGAATGGGCAAAGGCTTTTCATTCCAAATATTCGGTTTCCGTTTTCAATAACACCGTAGGCACGCTTCGACACCTCTTGGCGATCGGAGTCCGGTATAACAATCCGGCCTCGGCAATCAAAAAGGCCAAAGTTAAGGCCAAGTATCTAGTCCTGCCCGAGCAAGGCGCATTCCTTAAACTGGTTGAGCAGATCGAGAACGGGGGTGGAAGATTCAGCCACGACTGCTCGGACTTGGTGCGATTTCTGGCTTTCGGAGGGTTTAGGAAGAGCGAAGCGGCAGGAATTACCTGGGGTGACTGCGATTTTGCCAAAGGTGAGATAATGGTGAGGGGAGACGATTTAACCGGAACGAAGAATTGGGAGACCCGACGCGTCCCGATGATACCGGATATGGTCAATCTCCTGAACCAAATGCGTGCCAACCGTGCTCAGGAACCAGCCGATAAATCTGTGATGAAAGTTCGGGAATGCCAGAAAGCCATCGACAGTGCGTGCAAGAAACTTGTTATCCCCCGTTTTACTCATCACGATCTGCGACATCTATTTGCAACGCGCTGCATCGAATCTGGCGTTGACATACCCACGGTAGCCAGATCGCTTGGCCATAAGGACGGTGGTGCCTTGGCGATGAAAGTCTACGGGCATCTCCGAAACCTGCATTCAGCCAATATGGCCAAACTCGTGAGTTTCACGAATACTTCAGCTGAGTCCCCTACTCCAGCGCCGGAAGCAAAAGCTGCTTAAAGGAACGTGTCTGCTTTGGAGACTGCTAAGGCTTCCGCCATACTGCCATCAGCGAACTGGCAAACCAAAGAGTCGCCAAAGAGATCCGGATGAAGCTC
Source organism: Pedosphaera parvula Ellin514 (assembly GCF_000172555.1). Lineage (NCBI taxonomy): Bacteria > Pseudomonadati > Verrucomicrobiota > Pedosphaerae > Pedosphaerales > Pedosphaeraceae > Pedosphaera > Pedosphaera parvula. The sequence continues at coordinate 380 of NZ_ABOX02000091.1, read as the reverse complement.
TCTGGGCATAAGATCAAAAGCTTTCGTTCATCAATCAATCACAAGCATACTGCCTTCTTCAACTGTAACCAACGACTCCAAGTCGGCTTCTACTTGACATTAGTTACCACGTGTTTACGATTTTCTTTATTGATTTGAAAGACCAAGGATAAAACATGACCATTCCACAGCTATCTGCTCTTTTGCAGGGGCGCCGCACCCCGTACTTTGTCTCAGGATGCATTCTCATTTTGCTGAGTTTGATGAATCCTTTTGCCGTGGTCCTTGGCCAAACCACGCTAGACCATTTTTCATGGGCTCCGCTGCCGGCATCGGCACAGGTAGGAAATTCTTTTCCGGCGATGTTGCAAGCGGTGGATCTTAATGGCAACCCAGTGGCA
>NZ_ABOX02000090.1 GCF_000172555.1 Pedosphaera parvula Ellin514 | reverse complement strand
AATCAGATCCCAAAAGGTTGTAATACTACCCATTGACTTGCTTGTCGCGTCAAACTGCGTATAGGTCCAGTCGATTCGACTGTAGACGAATGATACACTTTCAAAAGGCAAAGAAGCACTCCCGGCGGAACCGGAAAGCTGAGTGCTGGTCACAACGGCATTGCTCAGGCTGATTTGATAATAGCGCAATTGACTATTCGTCGCGCTCGTGAAGTCCAAATTAACGGAAGGAATAACGGTCTCTTTGGCACAATACAACGCAAGTGTTGGTGAGGACTTATCGAGAGTCTTCATTATGCTCAACTGAGAATGCGATGGAGCAGAATTGGTATTGCCACCGGTTTGGAAGTGACTGATGCCGTGGCTGAAGCTGCTGACAATTATCCAGTTCCGGTGCTGGCTGTCGAGCGACTCACCAGGAACACCTTCCACGTTCATGAATATCTGTTGAGCAGCAGGCACAGGCAACGCCAACAAGGCCAGCACCATGCCCAGAAGCGCGGTCAGAAGATTTCTTTTGAACCAATGAACCATCGTATTTAGCGGTTCGTGTTCGCGGGAAATGAGGCGACAAAAGACTAATAAGCCTTATTGTTTTGCACATCCCATCCCGTTTCAACCTTAGTACCAACCGTACCCTTTGCATCAACGGGATAGTACGTCCACTTGATCCTTGCAAAGTTGATACTGACAGATTCCGTCAACGTGTCATCGCCACCTGCAGAACCGGAATGTTGGATGCTGGTAATGACAGCATCTTCCAATGTGATTCTGTAAAATACGACCGGCACTGAGGTGCCAGCCTTTTCAAACTCGATCACCACGGTACTAAGATGGGTTCCGATGTTGCAGTCCTGGATAAAAATTGGAGATGCCTTGTCCATGCTCTTCATCAGGTTGATGCTGGATATATTAGGTTTCTCCGTAGGAGGCGAGGATGTAAAATCGAAGGGATTGGAAACACCATAGCTGATCGAATAGACATCGCACCACTTAGGATGCGTGGTTGAGGTCGACTCTCCCTGAATCGCTCCTGCCTGAAGGTAAATATTGTAAGCCGCGTGGGCGGAGGTGGTGGCGAAAGCCACGGCGGTGAGCAGGACAGCGAACAAGGCAAATCTAGCTTTCATTTCTATAATAACTTTCCCCATGAAACGCCTGTGCATGCATTCATGGTGTTGCTTTAAATAATCCAAGGGCCCGAAATTAACTTAATCTACTCAGAATTCTGAACCTACGCACCAAAATACCCTTCAAAGGAGTGATCAATCAGCGGCTAAGGCTGTTTAGGCTCGTTTCCTTGAGGAAGAATCTGATTGGAATTGATCGACTGGGAAGAAGGCTTTTTCAAGTTACTTTCAAGAAGCTTCCGTGAAATCACGATTTGCTTGCCGCCAGACGGGGACAATCCCTCATCTCCGATTGCTTCACCGGTAAACAAGGTCTCACCTGACAAGTAATGAATTCGTGGATGATCCTGTGTTTCCATCCCGAAAGTCGCCAGTTGCGGCGCCAGCATGGTAAGACCAGGACGTTCCCGGTCCAGGATATCCGAGGTGTTATTGATGCGAATATCGGCCAGGGAACGTTTGACAGACTCGTGGGAGTTCAGGACTGATTCCGCACGCTCCCTATCAGCTTTTGTCAGTGGCTTTGGTGTGGCAAGGATAAGAAAATCCCCTTCGGTTCCCTGGAAAATGTAACAATTTTTAAATTCGCTTCTCACGGTCGTGAGAATGATGCCGAAAGTCTCAGTGTTGATGGAGTAGCCTTGAGCCCATTGCATGAAGACTCCAGTATCGGCAAGATGCTGCCTGACCATGCGATAAAACTCCCTTGTGAAGAGTTGATCTGCTCCGGTGATCCACGGATTGCTGGGTTCGGAAATGATAATATCCCATTTCTCCCTGCTCCGCCCTAGCACACGAAAGGCGTCACCAGTTCGCGTCTCAAATCTAGGGTCTTTGTGGATGGCATGGGTCGCCTCTTCGAATTGAGGAAGCGCTGAAATCACTGTGGGAGAGATTTCGGCAACGACAATCTTTTTCATTTCCGGGTACAGCGAAAGCTCGCCCGGAGTGACGCCGGTGCCAAGACCAATGACGATTGCATTCTCCTTCTTCTCGGCCCAAAGTGCGGGGATATGCGCAAGCAGCTTCAAAGTTTCGCGATCGTAAACCACATTTGAATCGGATTTACCATTGACGGCTATCGATAGAAGCCGCCGTTCCCGAATCGGGTTTCCGTTGGTTTCGTCTGCGGGTGGGATAAACAATGGGATGCTAGGTTCTGATGGCTGGGGAAAGCCGGGCGGCTTTGCATTTTCAATGACCGAAACAGTTCCTGCCGGGCCATCCTTATAGAACAGAATCTTCCGTCGCGCGTAGAAGTCATCGTAAAACATTCCGGGACCGCCAAAAGAAAAAACCAGTGGCGACCTCAGCCGATAGGTGCCGAAGGCAAATCGATGATTCTCATAGCATGGTTTCAACCACACAAATCCGACTGCAACCAATCCAAAAAATATCGAGGCCAAACGGTGCAACCTCGAGAGAGGCAGTGCGGAGAGGATGAAGGAAATCACCACCAGAAGCAGTGCTGCCAGGAATACCTGATCATTGTTAAAAACATAATACAACAGAAGCCCCCCGATCACGCTGCCTATCATGCAGCCAGTCGCATTGCATGAAAACAGCTTTCCTGAATGTAATCCCACCTTGGGCAAATCCCGTTTCAACTCATGAAACGCCAGCGGCACAGTGGCTCCAATCAAAGCGACCGGCACCAAAAGCACTGCCAGCAGCGCCAGTAGCACGGCGACTTGATATAACCAGAATCCGGCCATGTTGGATTGAAAGCTGATGCGGATCAGGTGGCCGAAGTAAGGCCATTTATCAAGCGTAACGAACAGCAGCACGAGAGAAAGCGCAAGCGCCATCTGATTATAAAAGAGAAGCGTTCTGGAAAGCCTTTTGAGCCTGCCGACCACATAGCTGCCAATGGCAATGCACAAAACAAATACTGCGACAATGAGTGAGAAAGAATAAGAGGAACTGCCGATGGAAAGATTGGTGATTCGTATCAGGACATTCTCGAGTGTCATCACGTAAAAGCCGCTCAAAAATGCAATCAAATATAGGATTGTTGGCGGAAAACGACCGGAGCTTTCATCATCGGACATCATTTGCTCAAGTTTCCCGGCGTTGTCACCCTGTTCCGGAACCCCGGACTTGATGAGAAAGGAGAGTGCAAAGAAGAACAATGCTGCCGCAAAGTTAAGCAGCGCAGTCCGGTATAGAGTTCCAGAGAGGCCAAGCCTGTAAATCAGAATGTACCCGGCGGCCAGTGTTCCGGCAAACGCCCCCACGGTATTGATGGCGTAAACCGAGGCGTGCACGCGGGTGGCCTCGCTTAATGATTGTGAAAGAGCTCGGGTAAGAAAGGGTATCGTGCCGCCCATGCAAAGTGTCGGCACTCCCATTAACAACACCGCAGAAATGCCTCCTTCAAATATCATGCCAAGTGGCGGTGCAAAGTTCCATGAGCGAGTCCCGGATTCAACTAGCGCAAACAAGGAAGGAAATAGCAATCCCCAAACTCCGATGATGATTTCAAGGTACGCGTAACCACGGAGGGAATACTTAAAACGGACACTGAGTTTGCCGCACAAATAGTAGCCCAGCGATAACCCGCCAAGAAAAACCGCAAGGATAATGGCCGTGGCCATGCTGTCACCGCCAAGCAAACGGCTCAAATAGCGCTGCCAGACAACCTGATAGATAAGCCCTGCCGCACCCGTGGCAAAAACCAATAAATAGGTACAGAACCGGAAAAAGCCATTCATTCAAGCTTAGAGTAAGAAGCCTGCCATTGAAGCCAAGGAATTTCGACGCTGGAAAAGGAGCGGAATCAGTTTGCCGCCAGTTTCACAAAGTTCTTCAGCAGTTGCAATCCTATCTTCTGGCTTTTCTCCGGATGAAACTGCGTCGCGTAAACATTGTCCTTCCAAACCGATGAGGCAAAGGGCTGGCCGTAATCGGTCCGTGTCGCGACGATGGAAGTATCCATTGGTTGCGGGAAAAAGCTGTGCACAAAATAGACATAACTGCCGCTGGCGATTCCCTTGAACAATGGACAGTCCTGCTTCGCGACTTCAATTTGATTCCAGCCAATCTGCGGGATTTTAAGCCCGGGCTTCTCTGCAAAGCGAACCACCTTGCCTTTAAAAATTCCCAATCCGGCCGCGCAACTATTAAATTCCTCGCTCTTCTCAAACAATGCCTGATAGCCCACGCAGATACCCAGGAACGGGCGTCCCGTCTTCATAAACTCCTTCGAAGCCGCCAGCATGTGCTGCTTGTTGAGCGCGTTTACACAATCATCAAAAGCGCCGACGCCCGGCAGCACCACCGCCCGGGCATCCTTCAACTCTTCGGGCTTGCTCACCACTCGCACATCCGCGCCCACTTTCATCAATGCCCGTTGGACGCTGCGCAGGTTACCCGAACCGTAATCAATCAAAGCAATCACACGCCAAGAATAAGTTTAGTGACCGGGAATTTCAACACGCATCCATTCGAGCTGTTTACGAAGCCTTGGCCGCCATCTCGCGTTCCGTCTTCAAGCGCAATTGCCCGCAGGCCGCGTCAATGTCATGTCCCTTCTCCCGACGCAGTGTGGCCACCACCCGTTCCTTCTCCAACGTGGCAAGGAAAGCCTCCTGTGCCGCTTCTGTCGGGCGTTCCCAGGTCAAATCCTCAACCTTGTTGTAGGGAATCAAGTTCACCTTTGCATTCAGTCGATGCGCCAGTTGTGCCAGCGGCTTCACCTGGTCCAAACCATCATTCACACCAGCAATCAAAATGTATTCAAAGGTGATCATGCGGTCTTTTTTCTGCTGATAATATTCGCAGGCGGCCGTCAATTCCTTGAGAGGATATTTTTTATTCACCGGCATGATTTTATTCCGCACCTCATCCGTGGCGCCGTGAAGGGAGATGGCCAGGCGGAACTGCAATGGATCATCCGCCAGCTTGCGAATCTGCGGCGCGAGGCCGCTCGTCGAAATCGTAATTTTTCGCGCTCCGATCCCCCCACCCCAAGGCGCATTCAAAATCCGGAGAGCCTTGAGCAAATTCTCGTAATTGGCCAGCGGCTCACCCATGCCCATGATGACAAGGTTATTGATGAAACGCGTCACTTCTGTCGTTTTCGGCTTGGGATTTGCCTCAGGCGGTTTGGAACCTTTGGCTTCCTCAGCAGCGTTCCACCGTTCGATGGCCAGAATCTGCTCCACAATTTCCTCGACCCGTAAATTGCGTTTCCAACCTTCCAAACCGCTGGCGCAAAATTTGCATCCATAGGCGCAACCGACCTGTGTGGAAACACAGAGTGTATGCCGATCGCTTGCCTCACCATAAAGTGCCGGATTCGCCGGGATCAGCACGCTTTCAATCATAGCCCCGTCATTCAATTTCCAAAGAAACTTCTGCGTCGTATCGCGTGAACCCTGCCGGCGCACCAATTCCAGGGTTTGAAGGGTAAATTCCTTTTGCAATACCTCCCGCAGCCCCTTGGGCAAATTTGTCATCGCATCCCAACTGGCCACGCGATGAACATACAGCCATTCCAAAAGTTGCCCCACACGATAGCCCGGTTGGTTCAATTCCTTAAAGCGGGCTTGCAGCTCTTCAGAAGTATAAGATTTAATGTCAGTTACCACGATTCAACTTAACCGAATTGTCCAATCAATAAAGATAAAAGCCGGAGCGATTCAGCCTCCGGCTTTTATGAGATTTTGAATTTCCGCGACTTATTTGGTCACGTAATACTTCTCGGTATATTCCTTGACCATGCGGCGGGTCGTGAATTGCGGCACCAAGGTCACCATGGCCCGGCGAACCATCTGGATCCAACGCTTGGGCAGGCCTTTCGCATCGCGGTCGAAGAAGGTCGGGATGACATCCTCGGTCAAGGCCTTAAACAGGTTCGTGCTGTCGATGCGGTCCTGTTCTTCGACTGAATCCGCATGGGCATCCGTTCCGATAGCGAAACCATTGGTTCCGTCATAACCCTCACGCCACCATCCGTCCAGGATGCTCAAGTTCAAGCAACCGTGGCAACCCGCCTTCATGCCACTGGTGCCAGAAGCTTCGAGCGGACGACGTGGATTGTTCAGCCAGATATCGCACCCGGAAACCATCTGCCGGGCGACATGGACGTCGTAGTTCTCGATGAAGACGAGGTGTCCCTGCATGTCGCTATACTTGCTGAGATGGATGATATGCTGGATGTAACGCTTGCCATCATCATCCCGGGGATGCGCCTTGCCGGCGAAAATGAATTGAATGGGGCGCGAACGATCCCGGGTCAGCCGGACAATGTTTTCAAACTGCTGGAAAATCAGCGGTGCACGCTTATAGGTAGCAAAACGGCGGGCAAAACCGATCGTCAGTGCATCTGGATTTAACAGCTGATCAAAGGCGATGAAGTCCACTGACGTATTCCGCTGGCCCTGCAACAATAAGCGCCTACGTGCAAATTCGATCAATTCACGGCGTAATTTGTAACGCAATGCCCAGATCTCTTCGTCAGAAATAAAATTCGGATCGCCCACCCTCTGCCAAAACTCAGGCGAATTGATTTCTTTGTCCCAGGTTGGATTGGGATAATCCCGCATGAGGAGACTTGTATCTCCAGCCGTCGCGCCTTGCTTGCCCAAGGCAAGCCTTCTTCTCCAGAAACGGCGCACCGGTCCCTTCATCCAGCCCAGCAAATGAATACCGTTGGTAATATGACCAATCGGCACCTTCTCCGTGGGGACGCCGTAAAGCGATTGCCACATATGACGGCTGACTTCTCCGTGAAGCTCGCTCACCCCATTCGCGGCGCGGGATGCCTTTAAGGCCAGCACCGTCATGCAGAATGGTTCACTTGAATTGTTCGGATTGACCCGGCCCAATCCCATGAGCTCGGTAAAAGGAACTTTCAAGTGGCTGAAGAACTTATGCATCGCATAGTCCATCAATTCCTGATTGAAACGGTCGTGCCCGGCTTCCACCGGAGTGTGGGTTGTGAAAATGCATTCCTTCTTCGTTGCTTCCATCGCTTCCGAAAAGCTTTTGCCCTTCTCCATTTTTTCACGAGCCAACTCCAAAGTGAGGAATGCCGCATGGCCTTCGTTCATGTGAAAGGTGGAAGGTTGCACGCCGAGGGCGCGGAGCAGTCGAACTCCGCCAACTCCCAGCAAAACCTCCTGCATGATGCGCGTCGTACTGTCGCCACCATAAACACGGAGGGTCAGATCACGGAAGTGCTGCGGATTTTCCGGCCGGTTGGTGTCCAGCAAGTAAACTGGATTTCGTCCCACGTTGACCCGCCACGCCTGGAAGAACACCTCGTTCATGGTGATCTCCACCGAGCAAACCAGCGGCTCACCCTTCGCATTCAAAACCGGCTCGATCGGCAGGTTTTTTGGATTCAACAGTGTGTAATACTCAGTTTGCCAATTGTCCTGATTGATCGCCTGTTGGAAATATCCTTCACGATAAAAGAGACTGATGCCTGCAAAACCAATGCCAAGGTCGCTGGCTGATTTCGCGTGGTCACCCGCCAGGATACCGAGGCCGCCGGCGGCGATGGGCAAGGTTTCGTGAAAGCCGAACTCCGCGGAAAAGTAAGCCACCGGATTCTTATGCAGTGCCGGAGCATGTTTATGTGCCCAGGTTTCCTTATCGTTCAGGTAATCCTCAAACGATTTGAGCACCCCGCGCACTCTTTGCGCAAAATCATGATCCTGAAGCCTTACGCGGAGCTCGTAATCCGATACTTCATGCAGGACAGCCACGGCATTATGATAAAGGTTCTGCCAACTGCGCGGCGAAAGCTCCTGGAAAACTTCCTGAGCTTCCTGATCCCAGGTCCACCAGAGATTGTGGGCCATCCTGTTCAGCCCGGCCACAAGTTCATTCAATTCTGCCGGCGTAAGCGGTGTGTTAGTCATATTTTAATTCTACAGCTCGATTTTCTCAAAAATGCCCATATTAATAGCCTCTTCCCCTTGGTTGCGCTAGGGGAGGCCGAAAAATAATACCTGGTCCGGCAGGGAATTTGTGTTTGTCCCTAAAGCCCTCTACAGTAAGCTCCGACGAAACAAGATTGTGAAGAAATATTGGCATGTCATCAACATCGGAATTCAGAATAATTTGACATACCGCGTCAATTTTCTCTTCCGCATCCTTTTTGGTTTTATCCCTTTACTGGCGACCATATACCTTTGGAGGGCAATTTATTCCGGGAAATCCTCCGGGGCAAGTGTGGCAGATTACTCACTTGCAGGCATGACCTCCTATTACCTGCTGGTAACCATCGTCGATGCCCTGACCGCGGTAAGTGAAGATGACTGGCAAATCGCCTCAGATATCAAGGACGGTAACATAAGCCAGTTCCTGCTCAAACCGATAGATTACATGGTCTACCGACTTTGTTTATTCTTCTCGAGTCGGATCATCTATCTTGCGGTTGCCATTATTCCGCTCGCGATTTTTATTTTTTCCTTTCGCCGTTACTTTGTACTGCCACAGGACCCGGCGACCCTGGGGTTATTCCTGCTCTCCGTAATCATGACTGCTTTGCTTCAATTCTTCATGTCTTACGCCATGGCGATGCTGGCTTTCTGGGTGCTTGAGGTTTCCACCTTCATCTTTATCCTCTTCGCATTCGAGTATATTGCGAGCGGACATCTATTCCCATTGAATATCCTGCCGCCAACGTTGGAGAGAGTGCTCCATTTCACCCCTTTTCCATACCAGATGTTTTTTCCCATCAGTATCTACATGGGTAAAACTACTGGAAATGCGGTGGTGCAGGGGCTTGTAATTCAAGCAGCGTGGGTATTTGTTGCCTACTTGATGGCCCGATTCGCCTGGAACCGTGGACTTAGAAAATACGCCGCCGTTGGAGGATGATTGAATGGACAACACTCCTACTCAGAAACCAAACTCCCTGCGCCGCTATCTCGGCATTTACGGGGCTTTATGGAAAAACTCTGTTGCCCGGGAAATGAGTTTCAAATCCAACTTTCTGCTGTGGATTTTCGTTGAGATTCTTTGGTTTGGCCTGCAACTGAGCTTCATCGGCGTTATCTATTTGCACACGGATCACATTGCTTCGTGGACGAAATGGGAAGTGGTGCTGCTCATTGGAGCCAGCCAATTCATTCAACAGCTTTTCCAATCCTTTTTCCTCGTTAATTGCACCCAGCTTTCCGAACTCGTGCGCACCGGCAAGCTCGACTTCCTCCTGCTTCTGCCGGTAAACACCCGCTTCATCATTTCCCTGCGTCAGGTCGATCTGGGCGCTTATGTCAATGCCGCTTCAGCCGTTCTGGTAATGGCTTTCGCCGCAGCCAAACTTCACCTCTCGCCTTCGGCAGGCCAAATCATCGGCTTCCTCGTGCTCTGCGTGGCCGGCATACTGATCCATTACTCACTCATGTTTCTGCTCGCAACCATCAGTTTTTGGACCGTGCGCGCCCAGGGAATTGTTTGGGGTTACTACAATCTATTCAATATTGCACGCATGCCAGATGAAGCATTTCGTGGGCTCTTCCGGGCCGTCTTCACTTTTGCAATACCGATGCTTCTCATCTCCAACGTCCCAGTCAGGCTGCTGGCCGATAAACTAAGTTCTCCGTTGCCGATTCTCACACTCATCGCCATGAGTGTTGTCTGTTTGCTCGTTTCCGAATGGGGTTGGCGGACGTCACTACGCAGATATACCAGCGCCAGTTCGTGAGCTTTACTTTTACGGAAATATGAAGTTTATTTCCCTCATTCACTGACCAGCCAAAAACAACTGCCTCTGCGATTCATGGATTTATGAACAAGAAGATTTTGTCCGATGCACAAGTCGCCGCTTTCGAGCGGGACGGTTACATCCTTGTCACTTCCCTGTTCGACGAGGCAGAAGCAGACATTCTGCGTAAAACGGCGAAGGCCGATGCCGCTTTCCAGAAAAACACGTACGATCTAAAGGATGGTGAAGGCGGCGCCACCAAGCTGGCGCTTTGGAACAAGGCTGGGGAGAACGTGTATGGCACGGTGGCTCGTTGTCCGCGCATCGTGGATTCCATGGAACAATTGCTTGGAGATGAGGTCTATCATTATCATTCCAAGATGAGCATCAAGGAGCCATTCACGGGAGGTGCCTGGAGCTGGCATCAGGATTATGGCTATTGGTATATGAACGGTTGCCTCTATCCAGATATGGCGTCCGCCTTTGTAGCCGTGGATCCGAACACCAAAGAGAACGGCTGCCTGCAGGTTCTGAAGGGCTCACATAAAATGGGGCGCGTGGAACATGGAAAGTTTGGTGATCAAACTGGTGCTGACCCTGAACGGGTCGAGGCCGCCCGGCAAAGGCATGGATCTGGTTTATGTCGAAATGAGTCCGGGCGATGTCCTCTTCTTTCACTCAAATACATTGCACCGTTCCGACCAGAACAAATCTCCGAACCCGCGCTGGTCACTCATCTGTTGCTACAACACCAGGCACAACAATCCTTACAAGCCCAGCCATCATCCCTCCTACGAAAAATTGGAAAAGGTTTCTGATTCTGCGCTTAAGGAAATGGGAACCAAACTGTTTTCGGACAGTACGGAGTTCTGGAATCCGGGGATCGACAAAACCGTCGCTGGCGGAAAGCGATAAGTAGTTTGCAGGATATTGAGCGTGGGCACCAAATCATTCATTCAACGATTCCCTTAACCCATCCCCGGGTCATTATTTATTACCCGTCAGCCAGACCAATCCAACCAATGGAATCGGTCTGGCTCAAATCGTTGCCGATAAGTTTCTGCTATCTTTGAGGCCTGATAATGCCCACCAATCCGTGAGTCTCGTCCGCCGGACCGGCGGCGAAGAATAGATCGGACGAATTTCTGGCAAAAGTCAGCGACCAGAGACCATCAATCACGATTGGATTGCCACTCGGGTCTTTAAGTTGTCCCAGGAAAGCACCCGTGCGCAGATCGAAAGCGTTGATGTGACCATCTCCAAAATTCCCCACCAGCAAGGCATTGCTGAATCTGCCAAAGTTGAAAGGTGAAATTGCCATTCCCCAAGGAGAATTCAAAGCGCCGCGCGAAGCCACGCGCACGTGAGTGCTGCCATTGGCGGTAAAGACATCAACGAATCCATTCCCAAGCCCCGCTTGGTCATCCATTTTCTCCGGCAGCTTTTGCTTCGCAAAAGTAACCAGCACAAGTCCGTTAATGGTCTGGACATTAAATGGTGCAAAACCCGCCGGCACTGTTGGATCGGTAAACGAGCCAGTACGTTGAAAATTGCGGTTGAACATATCTACTCTTCCATTGTGAAAATCAGTCGCATATAAGGTCGTTCCAAATTGGCTGAACATGCCATTGGTCCCCAGGGCCAGGCCCTTGTAAACCGCTCCTGACTTTGAATTGTCCACCGCCACCACTGCGGTGGACCGGCCCTGTTGCAGGCGGGCGGCAAGGATGGTTCCCGATTCGGTGGCGAAAATTAAATCGGTGAACTGAATGATGCGCCCGTTCCTGATCAGGAAATCCTGGGGAGAATGGTTGATCACCACGCCGGTCGGTGCGGTTGGAACATTGATGGTGATGGGAAGCCGGGTGCCGTCAGGGTTAAAAAACTGTGCATCGTCCGAATGATTCACCGCTACAATCAAGGTTCCAGTTGGCGCAATGACCAGGCCCCACGGATTCACGAGGTTTGTGTCTGTATGTCTGGCTACACCCTCCACATCCGCAACCAGATTTGTTACCACATAACCGGCAGCGGAGGCGGGTTGAGGCGATAACGAAAGCACTGCCATCATGGCGGAGCCGAAAATTGTAATGATTGTCGTAGGGATGCAACGACGATTACTTTGCATAGAATTCCTTTTGGTTTGGGTTGAACGAACGAACGACAGGTGAGACAACCAACCTGTCGCACGTCCCCACCATCTCGTCAAACGACTTTGCCTTTTCCTGCAAAGCTCTGGCGAAGAACGCACTCCAATGTTCATCGAAGCGC
>NZ_ABOX02000089.1 GCF_000172555.1 Pedosphaera parvula Ellin514 | reverse complement strand
CGAGACCAGCAGAAATAACCAGATGCCGAGTTTTCCGCCATGACGTCTATGCGCCAGCCATAGGATTGGGCTCACGTCCAAAAGATGCCGGTCTCGACCTCCGCCCCCTTTTTCTTTCGTCAGTTTGACTCTGAGCCGATCAAGCCAGCTTCCAATCCCGGAGCGAGCCGGTTTGTCCTGCCAGGTAAACGGCAATACCAAACAGGCTATTACGAGAAATCCAAAGCTCGTGAGAAATATCGTGCCGAGTGAAAGCCAGAAATAAAGGCCATTTCCTTGAAAGCCGCTTTCGGGCGCGAGCCTTAGAGTGTAAACCGGGCTGAACAGCAGGAATTCAATCGCTGGCTGCGCTTTTGCCGCTGAGAGAGCATACCCAATTGCCGGCAACCCGATGGACATGGCAAGCATCAAAAAACTGCCAGCAGCCAGCGACTGCGTTCCCTCCTTAAAAATGGCGGAGGCCAGAAGGGACGCTGACAACGAAAAAATCAATGTGTTCACCAACACGAGGGCCACTCGGATCAATTCAGCCCCGGTGAGCCCGCCGAGAAAGAAAGTAATTCCAAGAACTGGAACGATCGCGAGCAATGCAAAGATTGCCGGCATGGCCAAACCAACCAGCTTTCCGGCGACGATTTGATCGCTCCTCAGGTTGGCGAGGAATAACAAACCCAGGGTACCATTGCGCTTTTCTTCGCTTAAACAATCGGCTGTGAGGATCGGCCCCGCGAGCAGGCTCAAGGCAAAAGCCATGAGCGAAAGAAACGTAAAAAGCCAGCGTCCCATCTGGGTGGCATCTTTACCCATGCCAATAGCAATAGCCAGAATCGCGAGGCTCGTAAGGCCAGCCACAAATCCGCTGGCCATCCGTAGCCGAAATGTCAGCGGCCTGCGGGAGAGTTGGCGCAGCTCCAGTTCGACTAATGGAAGGAAGTTCATCTCCGGATCAGAACGAGCTTTGCCATCGAAGCTGTTCACGCCAGCTTCGAGTCGCGCTCAGCCATCTGATACGACTTTTACTACTACTAAAATGGTGAGAGCGAAAGCCAAAAGATTGATGAGGACGCCGAGGCAGGCCAGCATGAACCCCCAAATGAGATAGGATTGGGCGGCATTCCATTGCCCTGCAGTTCCCATTTGAACTCGGAAGTACGTTTTGTTTGCAAGTATTATGGCAGGCACTCCAAAAAACGGGATGAGCGAAATCAATCCGCAGGTAAAGCATCGCAAAGAGGATTCCAGAGTTTCGATCTTTTTCATACGCTCAATTTTTGGTCGAATCTCTATCTTTGGACTGCGCTCCGCTTAAATGTTTGATTTGCTTCTTTTCAATCAGTTTCAGTTCACGACTTAAAGTGTTCACTGTGACAAGGTTTACGCCCACAAAGACCAGCATGAGAGCAATTATGCCTAACACCATGAAAACTGCCGAACCGGACTGGCGACTTCGTTTTGTTGTTTGTGGGGTTAATAAATTCATGGGTGTTGGTTGGGAACAGCCTCGAAACTGAATAGGGGAGGGGTGCGTGGGCTCTTTCTCCAGGCCTTCAACTCTACTTCCCAGCGCCAAGCCTGAACGGTTTGGCGTCTGTCCTCCTGCATGCGCGAAGATTTGACATGTTCCAACACAGATGTCCAGGCTGCGTTTGTGTTCGGACGCCGACGAACATTATCCTTGGAGTAGGAGTAGAGCACTTCCCCAAGTTTTTGGGGAATATGCAAAATCTCTTCCTCATCGCCGGCTTGGAGATGTAACGGACCGGTGGCAGTTCTCACGTCTTCGCGCCAACGCTCGCCGGCTTTAAGCGTCCGCACAATATCATCGGCATTTCGCTTTAGGCCTTTGGAATTGTCCCAGCAGACATAAAAAAGGGAAAATGCCAGGCCGAGAAAAAGAAAGAACATGCCTACATAAATGATACACTCCATGAGCATGATCCCGCTTGTCTGACTGACATTGGATCGATTCAATTTCATTTTCCAACGGCCTCCCTTGTCACTCTGAAACCCTTCTCTTCTGGAACCCATTCCAGGCGCAGGCGCTGAGCATCTACAGTGAGCATCGCTTTACCGGTCGGCAGATTTTTTGCAGCCTGTGCATGGAGCGGGTAGGGGTGCGTTCCCTGCTGGAAATTGTGCCACTCGCCCGCAGCGAGAATTTCCATTTCTCCATCAATAATCTCCATCGCCACCGATTTCTGGTAGGAGGTTTGGATCAGCCTATGCTCGCGTGTGAATGCCACCGCCAGCGGTAACATGGTGACAACCAGGATTCCCAAAGCCACCATTAATTCGGTGGTCAGTGCACCCTCCTCTTGTTTCTTGCGGGAATTGCGGCGAGATTGAAAACACGCCAGGGTCATCAACTCCCCACTGCTCGGACGCTGTTTTTTGATTACCATAACAATTCCATCCTAATTATCGAAATCAATACTCCAAAGACGCTGACCATCACAAAGCCCACCAGTAACGCGTTGGCCAATAAAAGGCCGGTGCTGATAACTTGCGCGGTGGCTTGCTCCTGCTGAAACGCCTTTGCATCCAGGGATTCGTTCCAACCCAGGACTGCTTTCAAAAAACCTCCACGGGTGCGCATGGCATGAGATAACCGCCAACCGAATTCTCCGCTCTGGTCAAGGTTTTGCACCGCTTCTGGCAGCGTGGTCCCTTGTTGTAAGGCGGCAACAGCGAGACCTGTCTTTGTCTGGAAAACCCCGTTGGCGGTGCAATTCGCCGCCAGGCGCAGCGCTTCAGGCTCTGGTGTGCCGGAGTCCAAAAGCACAGCCAGCATTGCTGAGAAATCCCTCTCCATCCGCTTTCTTCGCCACGGCAATGCATAGAAAAGCCGATCAATAATTCCGGCCGCGCCGGATTTGGTCCAGGTCGTGAGCCGAGGGCCGCCGATATAGCAGAATGCCACTGACCAAACGACGGCAAGGAGAAGTATTTGAATGGAGATTAACAGGGTTTTATGTACTACCAGAAAAGCAATACTGTGTGAGTTTTGGGCCCCCATGCTTACAGCGACTCCCTCAAACTGCGGCATGACGAAAGTTTCCAAAACTCCGAAAATGGAAATGCCCATGGGTGTGATAACGAAGGCCAAAAGCACCAGGTAATTAATTGCCCCCTGTGTTTGCGATTGGGCATCTTTGAGAAGCTGACGGCAGGCTGGTAACATTTTTCCAATGTCCCCTATTTGCCCCCCGACTTTCAGCATGGTCGAAATCTGTGTTGGAAGGAGACGGGGAACCTTGTCCAAGGCTTCGCCAAGTCTCATTCCGGTTTCGAGATATGCTGCCAGTAGATGAAACCGCACGCCCATGGATCGATCCCGACTTTCCGAAATCGAAATCAGCACATTTTCAACGCGTTTTCCTTCTCTCAATGCGGTATCCAGCAAATCAAGAAAAAATCGCGCCCGCTCCTGCCGTTTCAACGGAAGGCTGAAACACACATATCCCGTGAAAAGCAATGCGCAAAGCGGAGCAAGCCAGAAGAGAAACCATAAAATGGCTCCCAGGATCAGCTTAAGAATGTCCATTTCATCATTCATCTTAGTTGCCTACGGAATCGATTCCGTTCATCAAGCCTGTCACTATCTTTAATAACGGGAAGATTTGACACACGATCATGAAGCCAAGAGCGATGATGGAAAACGGCAGTGCGGCATAAAGGAACATTTCCACGCGATACACTGCCCTGGCGCCGTAGATTTCTGCAGCCCGCCGAAAACCGCCGACGAGGTCTTCCCCGGCATTGCCAACCAACCATAGAAATAGCGGAGGAAACACAACTCCCCTGGCAGCCATCCCTGAGAACTTTCCATCTCCATTGCTCAATCGTTCCTGCCATTCGTCCAACTCACGGCTGGCCGGACTATTGGCCTCCAATTGACGAACGAGTCCGATTGCCTGATATAAATTACCGCCATGATTTAAGAGTAGAGACATGGCCGAGGCGGTTTGTGCAAGCTTCGCTTCCTTGAAAGCAGGCAGTCGCCAACGCATCCCGCGCCGGAATTGAGGCACGAGGAGAATCACCAGTATTCCCAAAAGCATCGCCCCGGTCAGAATCGGTGGTCCCCAAAGATTGATCATGATCATCGGAGGAATGGGGGTTTGAAAAAGACCGCTGTTATCCGAGCCTATCAGCCAGGTGCCAAGAATGGTGATGAAGGTGGAGAGGGCAAAAGCAGCAATCAGCACAATCAAGGGATAAACCAACAGTCCCTTCAGTCGGGTCCAAATGGTGTTAGCCCGTTGATAATAATCGGCTACCAAGAGCAGCACTCCGAGCAGGTCATTGCCATTTACTCCCACCATGAGCATCTGCACATAGAAATCCGGAAGTTTCCTTGCTTTCAGAGCATCTCTAAGCGAAAGCCCATTTCTCAAATCACCTTCGAGCAACTGGATCTCCGTCTGCAATCGCTTGTCCCGCATATCGGCTGAGAGCCGATGCAACGCGCCCTCCAAAGGAATTCCTTCCCGTAACATTGCGGCAAGTTGTTGGTTGAAAAATGCAAACTCATCGTAATTCATATACCTAAAATCCTCCTGTATTCCGCTTCATTGGTAATGCCACGGCCCAACAACTCACGCGCACCTTGTTCGAGTGGTTGTCGAGCTCGTATGTCTTGCAATTCCTGACGGCGAACACTTGCCCGCAACTTTTCATCCATCCGCAACCATTCGACAAGGGGAACGCGACCACGATAACCAGTTTGCAGGCAGCCCGGGCAACCAGCGCCTTTGCAATCCTGGCAAAGTCTGCGGATGAGTCGCTGGTTGAAAACCACTTCAACGGCTGACGCCACTGCGGAATGATCCGCACAGAGTATTTGCAAACGTTCAAACACTCCCTTGCAGGAGCCGGCGTGCAGTGTGGTGATTACCAGATGCCCGGTGAGTGCCGCTCGGACGGCGATGTTCGCGGTTTCCGCATCGCGAATCTCACCTATCACCAGCACCTGCGGGTCTTGTCGCAATAAATGCCTCGCGGCAGTCGAGAAGGTAAGGTCGCGCGCTTCATTCACCTCCGTTTGCATGATGCCGGGTATGATTTGCTCGGCTGGATCTTCCACCGTGATAACATGCCTGCCGCCCATCTCTGCCAGATGTTTGAGACATGCATAGATGGTGGTGGTTTTGCCGCTTCCAGCCGGACCAGTCAGCAGAAGCAAGCCAGCGTTCTGTTGCAAAAATTGCTTGAGTTCTGAACAGGCTTCATCCGGTAACTCCAACTCATGCAGCCTTTTCGCAGCGGAACTGTTAAACAGGCGCAGAACGATTTTTTCCCCCGTAACTGTAGGGTAGGTGGCCACCCGGATGTCATTCTCAGAGTTGAGCGCTGATTTGTCGATGCGACCATCCTGTGGCAAGGATTCCTGGTAGGTTTTTAAACGAGCAAGAAATTTGATTCTCCCGAACACCCTCTCAGCCAGCTCTTCAGGCAGTTCCATGCCGGGAGTCATCACTCCGTCCAGGCGAAAGGTTATTTGCGCAATCTTCCCGGTCATTTGAAGATGAATATCACTGGCCGAGGCTTGTTCGGCATGGTGAACCAATTCCTCCAACACTTCAGGAGCACCCTTTCCCGACATCACGACAGAATTTTGAATGTTCTTCACTACGTTAAAAACAATGCGTTATAACTACTATTGTCGTTTAACTGGTGTTTTGCAACTCAAATCTTCGATTCCTCCATCAACACCATATCCCTTTCTGCAGGAGTAAGCACCTTCCATTTTCCGGCTGGAAGGTCGGCCAATTGGAACTTTCCAATTTGCATTCGCATCAGCCGTAATGTTGGATGACCAACGGCTGCGGTCATCCTGCGGACCTGGCGGTTCTTACCCTCGACAAGCTCCAGTCCGACCCACACGGCCGGGATGCTCTTGCGTTCCCGAATCGGCGGAACTCTCGGCGGCACCGCTGGTTGTGGGTCAATCAGCCAGGCTTTGCATGGCAATGTCCTCCGCGCTTGAACAATCACCCCCTTTTCTAATCTGGTTAAAACTTCCGGGGAGGGAACGTGTTCCACCTGAGCCCAGTAAATCCTTCCATGCTGCTGACGGGGGTGCAGCAGTCTTTCGTTCAATGCGGCTTCATCGCTCAGTAAGAGCAAACCTTCTGAATCAGCGTCCAGGCGCCCAATCGGATAGACGTTTTTCGGAAAACCGAAGTGCGCAAGCGGGCGATTTGGCGAACCGTCCCGCGTGAACTGGGAAAGCACACCATAAGGTTTGTTAAAAGCAATTAACACGGCATTACCAAAGCCCAAATAGACTCTTTAAACAAGCAATCATGGGCGCACCTGCACGCGGTACAAATGTTGGCCACGGCTCACATTCGTCGTTGTGTATGACATAGGACTGCCCGAGGACTGCAACCAATCCGTGACTGGCGACCAGACTGTAAGATTCGTACTGCTCAAGACTTCATAAGTCCGGCCAGGAATGGCTGCCCATTCAAGTTTGACCAATCCATTGGTTTGGATTGTTGTTGATAGGAAGCTCAATCTGGACGCCGCATTGGTGGGGTTCGTACCAGCGATGAACTCTGCGAAGTCCGACATGCCATCGCTATCGGAATCGGTGGCTTGTGTCCGGCTGGCGGACGCAGAACCAAAATAATATTGTTCCCACGCATCGGAGATCCCGTTGTGGTTGGTGTCAGCAAAGGTATAGTCTCCCAGGAAGAGCAGGGAACTGGATGGTGCCAGTGTGTTGGTCTGATTGGGGGGAGTTTGGTAAAATGCAACGTCACCGAAATGGACCACGTATTGGCCGGGTGGTGCGTTGCTGATGACGGTCACAAGTCCTTGTCCAGATTGGTTTAATGGCCCGGTCAATGAAAAGCTCCCTTGGGCAATATCCTTCGATACCACAATCGTACCCGCTGAATTCAAGTCCGGCACACTTACGGAGACATCGTCAATCATCCAGCCCGATGCAGGGCTGTTCCCGAACAACGAGAAGGCTGCATAATGCCATACCAGTTGGACCGTTTTACCTGCATAAGGGGTCAGATCAATGGCTTCCTCCTCCCAATCAGGTGATGCAGTCCCGTTGTTAAACACGACGAGGGAAACCGGCGCAGTGGCACTATTCGTGCTGATCATAAACTCGGCAATTTCCAGAATGTCTTGCGAGGTGAAATCATAACTATCCTGAAAAGTCAGCGTTACTTTGCTGGCACCAGAGAGATCCAGTACTGGACTATAAAGGTAAGTATCCGCCTGGCTGATGGGAGTATATGTAAGATCACTTCCCCAGGCATTGGGCGGCGAAAAAGCATTCGTCTGAAGGGCGTTGGCTGGAACTCCCAATGTCCAATTAATGTCCGTTCCGCTGCCGGGAACAACCGTCCAACCTCGAGCACCAGAGTCCAGATTATCGATCCAGGGTGGTTGAATGGCCTTCAGGGTGTGAAAGGTGTAGAAATGATCCTGATTATCATCGACGGTCGTGTTTCCGGCGTCATCACGGCTGGTCACTTGAAAGTAATAATCTCGGTTCGCCGATAGGCCGGTCAGCATGACTGAGTGGTTCGTCTTCAACACCCCAGAGTACGCCGTTCGACCCAGAAGCGTCGATTCGCCAAACTGCACGAGCGAATCCGCTGGTTTGGAGGTGGTCCAACTTATTGTCGCGTCAGCAAAGTCTGTAAGTGTCGAGACATTGGAAATAATCGGCGGAACCGTATCGATTGTAGCAGTCGCGATCGCATTGCTGCCTGCCGAAACATCCAAATAATTTGCCGTGAGCACATCGCCATTTTTAACACGTAATTGATTTGTTCCTGGTGCATTGGTGCCAACGAGAGTGAGGAAGCCCCGAAAGAGTCCAGCGTGCGGTGTCTCACTCAATGTTATGTTCACATGGTTTGTTGCTGAGGTGGAGAAGGTGACCTGCGTTTGGCCCAATCCTGCCAAATCGGAATCACCTACCTCGACGGTGACCCGGCCTGGCACCGTATAAGCGCTGGAGTCGAGTGCAATTCTGCCCACGCCGTTGGCTCCCGGAACGAGGAAGTTCAATATGTTTCGTAACAAAATAACTTCGTTGTTCGGCGTGGCTCCATTCGCGGGCACGGTATCAAGCGGGAACGAGAGAAACACCACCCGACCACGGCTGTCGACTCCTGTTTTCGGAAACCGTATCCCGCAAACTTTGCCGGATGCCGGTTCATAGAGAATCGGTGCGGCGTTGGTGCCAGGAGTGAAAGTATCCGAGAAGTCGGGTCCCAGAACTGTGCCGTCCCCCAGATCGATGTTGGCATAATTGTTGTAATCAAGTGTTACATTGATGCCAGTCGTGGTCGGATCGCCATCCGCCCCTTGAATCGCCGGCACGCCAAATTGTTCATCGCATTCTGTGCAGGGGAAATAAGGATTGTCATTCAGCTTGAATCCGCGCACCTGGAACACATTCCTGCGAAATGGTACATCTCCCAACAAGCTGAGAATTCCCATCGAAGACATCATGAAAGAGCCGCCGCCATTCAGATAATTCTGGATCATCGTTTGCTGTCCTGCGCTGAGGGTATTGTTGGTTCCATCATAATAAATGCCATCGGTAATGCGCCAGATGACGGCCTGGAAAGGTTTCAAGTCCGCAAGTTGTGGTGAACCGCGTTCGGTTACCTTCCAAAAGCTATACCCCAGGCCTGTGGCTGCCAGCGCATTCGTATAAGCGCCATCATCGATGACTGGGGAGCTGTCGTCAGGTTCATAGGCATCGACCAGCAACACAGTTGGCGTCTGCACCGCAACGAAACTGAAATAGGCTCCTGCATTGTTATTGGTGGCGGAATTTCCGGCTTCATCGGAAGAACTCACGAGAAAATGATATGTCGCGCCAGGAATGAGATTGGTCAGTTTCACCACATGATTGGTTGTGAGCGTGGAATTGGTCACGGACAGGTTGAAGGTAAAATTCGTGCTGTAGCGGACGATGGAGTTGGCAGGTTCGTCCGTTTGCCAGGTAATGGTCATTACTCCCAGATCGACCGAGGCAATCACACCACTGAGCACTGGTGGACCAAGTCGTGCCACCGCCGTGTCGATGTGGTTGCTTCCTCCCGCGTCAACGTACTGAGCTTGTATGACGTCTCCGTTGTGAATTTCCAGTTTGGCATCCACGGCGGCATTGCCAACCACGGTCACCACAGAACCGGTGAACGCGCCGTAATTTCCCGAAGGATGCAATAAATAGTTCTCACCGGCGGATTCGGTGGTACTCATAAGCAGGACACTTACGGTATTGCTCGCGGCCTTGGCGGCATCGAGCACCACCAGCTTGATTACACCCGGCGAGGTATATTCGCTACGATCAAGCAGTACAATCCCTCCACGTGCCTGAGGAAAATCTCCGGAAATAACGAGCGCAAAATCCTGGTCGATGGCCTGGGTATCCAATCGGGAATCCTGCACCACATTGCGCGCCCGAACCCGCACGAGATAATCTCCGGGTATGGGTTCAGCCAGATGGACTGCCTCCACGTTGTTTATTTGGTCGGAATCAGAGGCATCCGGATCAGATTCTCCTGCATCGAACTGGTTGCCGCGATAAATTGTTCCATCCGGTCCCACCACCTCAAGATCCAGATCGTTCACCAACGCCGGAATCGCTCCCGGAAAGCCCGGCACATCGGTGTAGGCCATGGTGATTTTCAAAGGCTGGTCCGAACTTTGAACAAAAGTGTGATGCTCATAAATTTGACCCGTGGTCAGCAACACACTCTGATCCACATATTCGTAGCTGCGGGCTGAGCCGATAGATTGGTCAATGCCAGCCGTCCCCAGCTTTCGTCATGGTTAGGGATTGGTCCGGGCCCGCCATTTGAATTGTCCAGCTCGACCGCGGAATTGATTAACGCCGCTTTTACGAGTGCGGGAGATGGAACGGCATTGGTATGAAGGCTTTTGTAATATTGCACGAACACCGCAGCCGCGCCGGAGGCGTGCGGACCAGCCTGACTCGTCCCTCCCATGTACATGTAGAAATTATCGATGGGCAGCCAGGCGAACTGAGAAGAGGCCGCCGAAGATTGCAGTGAAGCGATGAAGGTTCCCGGCGCAACAACATCGGGTTTGATGCGGCCGTCTTCGCACGGGCCACGGCTGGAAAAATCTGCCATTGTATCCGGACTGTCGTCGTAAAGTCCGAAGTCCATTTGTCCGCCGTTCTCGGAAGCTCCAGTCGCCAATACGTTTTTGGCTGTTGCCGGGCTGTCCATTGTCTGCGCATCAGGTCCGGCATTGCCAGCCGAGAATTCCAAAATATAAGGCTGATCCCCAGGCGTGACCGAATCCGCATCCCGCACCAATTCATCGAAAGCAGCAGCATCAATATCGTATCCGCCCTGGACATCGGTGCCCCAACTATTCGAGCCGATTTTCGCGCCAGCGCGCACGGCATCACGCGTGATAGTTTCGTCGCTGGGAGGTGGATCCACTTCGTTGCCATCACCATCGAAAATACGTTGAATGACGAGGTTCGCCTGTGACGCCACACCAAGCCCATACAATGCGCCGCTGGCATCCACTTCACCCGTGGCGGCATTGCCGGCCACGATACCTGCCACGTGTGTTCCATGGCTGTGTTCATCCGAGGCATCGGTCAGGTTCCCGTAATAGAGCAATGCTCTGACGCGTCCTAATAAGTCAGGATGCATCGTGTTGGTATTACCGCTGTCGAGTCCCGTGTCCGCAATGGCCACGGTCACATTGGTGCCGGTAAAACCAAGTTGTTGGGTAATGGTGGGAGTTCCTGTAACACCATCATCGCCACCCACAATCTTCGAAGCAGTTTCATCCACCAGTTTGCGCTTCGACGCCTGCTCGATCCATAGCACGGCATCAGATTTTGCCAACGCATTCAGTCGGGCAGGGGGGAGCACTCCGCGTAAAACTGTGCCCTGACGCAGATGACTTTCGTGATGAATCGCCGACATCAATCCGCGGGCTTCCCCGAGCTCCTTTTCCGTTGCCGTCGGAGAAATCAAAATGCTCACCACGGTCGTGCCATTAGTTTTCAGTGCGCTTTGAGTTGCGGTCGTCAGTTTAGGATGAACCTTGTATTCTGGTTTATAAGGTCCCACCCACCTGACATAGCTGAGTGCCTGCAATTGGCTTAAACGAACACTGTTTAATTTGACGATGAATGAATCGTCAGGAACGTATCGCACCAGTTGAACGTTCATTCCCGCCAGTTGTTGCTTCCACTCCTCTTGAACAGGGCCTTCAAATTGCATCAAATACAGTCCATCCACTGAGCCTTCGTTCAAACGCATCTGCTGCGACTGTGAAGTTTTGTTTATGCCGTCGGTCGTGATGATTTCATTGCGCAATCGAATGCGTTTTGATTCGGCTTGAATGTTGAAACAAAAAAATACCAACCATACCGTGAGCAACGCACGGAACCAGTGAGAAGAGAAACTGGATTTCACGCCGGGATGATAGCTCGAAATGGAGCTACAAACAAGCTGCATTATAGGAAAGATAACCTGACGAAGTTATCAGCAGCACTCAGAACTCAGCCATTGGCCCTCCATGGCCACTTCTTGCGAGTCAGCGATGCGCAAATTAATCCCAAATGCCGGTGGAAATTTAGATGGTAAATATTCCATCGCTGACGTTGGAGAGTGTGACCATGAATATCCTGACTGATCACCTCTTGCACCCGAATCCATGTGCCAGGAGCCAGAGCCTGATATGTACTCCATATGCAAACGGATAATTGAAACCTTGGAACTCCGCATGCTGCTCCCGGATGATGGCACACCAGCGTATCATCGATATCGAAGGATATTCGCATCCTACCTCAACAGCTTCTTCACTTGAAACCGCATGCTGACATTCCCCTTCAACGAAGAAATATCCACCGTCCCGTTGTTGTCCACTCTCAATTGGTCTTTGCCAGCTTTTCCGGAAACGACCTCCCAGCCATCCGGCACACGGATGCGCAACAACGTTTGTTTCGGCGTCTGACGTTGAGGCAATTCTAACTCCGCGAGCACTTCGCCCTGGCTGAGCTTCGATTCTAGTTTTACAGACACTGGCCCAAATGCCGTGGGCGCAT
>NZ_ABOX02000088.1 GCF_000172555.1 Pedosphaera parvula Ellin514 | reverse complement strand
CGCTGCTGAACGAAATCTTTATGGCGCATGGGTTCCCCGTGACTTTCATCGATCACTCCAGTTCCAGAGAATAATTCCCTGAATTCATTATGCGTTCACCAGTTATGGCGTTGGGCTGGCAAGTATGGCGACAAAACCACCGGTCCATCTGGCTGATTGTGGGAATCATCTCGTTTTGTTCTCTCGCCAACCAGATCGTGCCCGAGCGAATGCGTTTGGTGGAGTCCTACCGGGAACTGCTGAACACAGTCAATGGGATGCTGATGGCGTTATCGCTTCTTTTCATCTTTGGGATTTTTAACTATACCGAAACACGCCCCGGCAAGGAATGGACTGGATTTCCCTACCGTCTTTTCGTTCTTCCCGTTTCGACGCTGTTGCTTGTGGCTCTCCCGATTTGTTTGGGTGTGACGTCCATAGTCGTGGCCTACTGGCTCTGGGCCAAACTCGTCTTTACACACGCGGAACTATCCGCAACCTGGTGGTTTCCCCTGGTATTGGGCACGTTCATGGTGCTGTATCAAACCGTCCTCTGGAGTCTTGCAGGATTCCGTGTCATCCGAATTGTTGTCCTGGGTCTGCTGGGCCCAATCTTTGTCTTCATTGGAGTTTTGCCCTTTGCGGCCAAAGACACTACAGGCGCCTTCTGGATCTCAGAGAAATTTTTAAGCGCGATATTGGTGGGCATCGCTGTCGCAGCCTTTCTGACTGCGTGGGCTTCTGTGGCCCGGCAAAGGGGCCGAAAGCGGACGAAAGGCGCAGTCGGCTGAGTGTGCAATTGGACCGAATCATGGATGCCCTGCCGCGGCGCCGCAAGGCTTTCACTTCTCCTGCGGCAGCTCAATTTTGGTTCGAATGGCGGCGCGCGGGGTGGGTGCTGCCAATGTGTGCTGGTGGCATCCTGATCCTGGTCGGACCGATTTCATGGTTATCTCGAAATGATCCGAATGCCACCGTGTCGGCTCTGGCGCTCATTTTAGCGATGCCAATGCTTCTCGCCGCGGTCGTCGGCATGTCTTTTTCCAAAGCGGATTTTTGGTCCCGGGACCACTCTCTCAATGCGTTTCTGGCCGTGAGGCCGCTGGCTACTGGCGAAATCGTCGTAACTAAAATGAAGGTGGCCGCAGTCAGCGTGGCCATCACCTGGTTGCTGGTCCTCGCTTTTGTTTACTTCTGGCTGGTCAGTTGGCCAAGCACGTCACAACTAGACATGCTTCTGTTCGAGTTCAAACTGTTCTATCCCCACTCCTGGCATCTGATTTTGATTCTATCTTTAGGCGGACTTTCATTGATCACGTGGCGAAGCATGGTGGGGGGATTCTGGACGGGGCTCGCTTCCACCTGGAAACCACTTATCACCTCCCTTTGCATCAGGGCGATTGCACTGGTGCTGGCGTTAATAGCATGCGCCTGGATGGCGGCCCACGAGAAATGGTGCAAGGCTCACGTTGATCTGCAGATCCTCATTATCGGGTGGGTATTGGCGCTCGCGGTCTTATTCAAGCTCTGGATGGCTGTCTTTTCCTGGAGCAAGATAACGCCCAGTCGCGTCTGGAAGTATCTGCTGATCTGGTCGGGGGGCACGGGTGCATTGGTCGCACTGGCGATACTTGCCACTCCCGTTTTCGATGTTGTTCGCGTCGAACATTTGCTCGTTCTGGCTGCGCTCCTGCCATTCCCAATCGCACGGCTGGGTCTGGCGCCAATGTCGCTGGCGAGGAATCGGCATCGGTAACCGTCCACAAAACATCGGGATTCAACTGAATTTATGAACAGACTTCTGGCAGTGCCTGCCACGGTATTGAGTTGCCTCGCCATCTTTCTGGCCACAGATCCCGGCCGGAAGGGCCGGAAGGTGTTTCAAAACATTGATGCCGGGGGACATGAGCTTTGCATGCATTTGTCCGGCCATGGAAGTCCCACTGTGGTATTCGAAAGCGGAGGCATGGGCGCAAGCGGTGGCCCGTTGGAGGCCTGGATTCTAGTGCAACCCGAGGTTAGCAAATTCACAAGCACAGTCGCCTATGATCGGGCGGGAATCGGACGGTCCAAGCCGGGTCCTGAACCGCGGGACGCACGACAGATCGCCCGCGAACTTCACATTGCACTGCGGAATGCACACGTCGAGCCGCCTTACGTTCTCGTAGGACATTCATTCGGCGGCCCGCTGAATCGTGTGTTTGCCGGCATGTATCCCGAAGAGGTTGTGGGGATGGTATTGGTGGACCCGACCCAGGAGGAATTCATCAATTGGAACCAGGAGCAGAGCCCGAACCGCGGCGGCATGCCGGATCCACTGTGGAAAGAAATGCAGGCCACCTTGACTCAAGCGCATGAAAGCCAGATGCCACCCGGCATTCCAATCATTCTTATTACCGCAATGGGGCCGCGCGTGCTTCCAAGCTTTGTAACCGAGGAACAAAAGAAAGAACTGAAGACCTTCAGACCAATGTGGTTGAAGTTCCATCAGGAATGGGTGGATAAATTGCCGAATGCCCAACACATCATCACTGAGAAGAGCGGGCATGTCGTCCCTTTTGAAGAACCGGAATTAGTTGTCAGTGCAATTCGACAGGTGGTTGAACAAGCCAGGCATAGGCCGCAACCGGGAGTTGAATCGAAGCGATTGGAAGAATGATCCCGACCACCCGGACTTCTGATGCGTTAGTAAAAATATCCCAGTTCTCGGAGAGAGGCGTAATCCTTGGGACGTTCATTGGTGCGGCGGCCCAGGATGATGTGATCCAGAATCTCGATTTTGAGCAACTGGCCGGCGCGGATGAGATCGCGGGTGACTTTGATGTCGGCTTCGGAAGGAGTGGGATCGCCGCTGGGATGATTATGGGCCAGCACAATGGCGGAGGCATTGGCGGAAATCGCGGACTTGAACACTTCGCGCGGATGAATGAGCAGGGTATCGAGCGTGCCCTGGGTGATGTTCTCGACCCGGATCAGCTTGCGGCGTGTGTTGAGCAATACCACCTGAAAGTTTTCTACTTCATAGGAGCGGTTCTCCTCCCGTAACAGGTCGGCGATGGCTTCGGGATTATCGAGCACTGTGCCTTCGGGTTTAAGTTCGGCTGCCATGCGGCGCGCAAGGGTGAAGGCGCTTTTGAGGGCGATGGCCTTGTCGCGGCCGATGCCTTTTACTTTGCAGAGATCAGCAAGGGTGGCGCGGGAGAGAGTATCCAGAGTGCCGAAGCGATGCAGCAACTGCTCGGCAACCGTTATGGCGGAAACGCCTTTCAAACCGGTACGCAGGAGGATGGCAATCAGTTCGGAGTTTTTGAGGACGTCAGCGCCGTGTTGAACCAGCCGCTCGCGCGGACGCTCGGCATCGGGGAGATCCTTGATGCGCAGACCTACGTTTTGTTCGTTGATGCGGCTGGGCTCGTTCATTGGCAGCCCTGTTTAATCACGAACAGGCCGCCTGAGAAAGAAAAATGTTTTTCAGTCGTCCGTGACCCAGAGTGACCGAGGACCTTCCGTATCAACGAGAAATATCGCTTTGGCGTAGAATGCGAAATTGATGCCGCCGAAGGACGGTTTCCGCAATATCACCGTCCTCCATGCTCATGGCCAAAATGGATTTTCCGTGAGGATGAGGGATAAACGAATAAAGATAATTGATGTTAATCTCAGCCTCCAGGAGGGCGGACATGAGCCGATTCAGCTCGGTGGCGGAATCAAGCTCGACCACCAGCAGGTCGCTTTCCGTGAACGCAAACTCATTGGTGTAAAGGAGTTCCCGCGCGCGTTCGGGATCGTCAGTGACGAGCCGAATAATGGAGCTGTCAGTGGTGTCCAAAATCGTGAGCGCGATAACATCCACGTTGTGAGTGCTCAGCAGGGAAATCAAGTCGTGCAGCCGCCCCATCTTATTGGCGGTGAAGACCGAAAACTGCTTTACCAAGTCAGGCCGTCTGGCCGCAATAGCTCTAGCTGCCATATACTAATAAGGCACATCTCAAGCGCGTGTGCATCTGGAATTTACGATTATGTTTAGCCAACTCTGGTGTAGATCCCTTAAACAGTGCCGGTTTTGGCGAAGCGGATGAGTATCTGAATGAATTAAATGGCCTGGCCTGGATCAGTTTTGTGAGATCGCGCCCGGCAGTTCGATCCAAAAGACACTACCCTGACGGGGTTGAGATTGAATACCTACCCGGCCGTGCATTCTTTGAACGGCTTTGGCGACGAGTGCCAGGCCGATGCCGGTTCCTGAAGCGGCATCGGTTTTATTTAATTGCTCAAAGATTTGAAAGATTCGTTTCTGATATTCCGATTTGATGCCAATGCCATTGTCCTTGATGCAGAGTTTTACAAGCTTGCCAGTCTGTTCGAAGTAAATGTGGATTTTGGGTATGGTGCCAGCGGGAATAAATTTGAGGGCATTACTGAAAAGATTCTCAAGAACCTGCAGGATGAGCTCCGGGTTGCCCCATACGGAGGGCAATGGTTGTTCAATCCGGATTTCGGCCTTACTGGAACGAATTTCGTCTGCGAGATGATCCAGCGTGGCGTTGACGAGAGGCTCAAGGGGAACATTCGAAAAGGGAATCTGCATGTGACCGAGTTGGCCGTATTCCAACAGCGAAAAAATGAGGTTGTCCATCCGGTGAGCGGAATTGGCAGCCCGGCGGGCAAAATCCTTTCCGGTCTGATCCAGATTGGAAGCGTAGTCACTGAGGAGAATGGTGGTAAAACCCTGGATGGCACGGAGCGGCGCGCGGAGGTCGTGGGCAATATGGTAACAAACACCCTCCAGCGATTGAATTGATTCGCGGAGACTGGCCGTGCGTTCTTCGACTCGTTTCTCAAGAGTTAAGGCATGCTCCCGCAATTGCTCCTGAGCATGTTGCAATTCCTGCTGAGCACGCTCCCGTCCAATGATTTCACGGGCGAGCAATTGGCGCTCGGCTTCCGAGCGGTTTCGGGCGTTGTGCAAGGCGCGGCTGGTAAAGGCGATTGCCAATCCGGAGAACAGAAAGCCCCCGAGGCTGATGTAATCGTCCAGAGAATATTCGTGGAAGACGAACTGGTGGCGAGGAAAGACGAAAAACCAGTGGGCGGCCAAATAGGAGAGACAAATGGCAAGGATGGATGGCCAAAATCCTGAGTACCAGGAAGTGAGCGCGATGGCAGCAAAATAGAATGTATAGGCCTGGGTGTTTCCCAGAGCAGAATCAAGCGCCCAGCGGATGGCGGTTGCGAGCACAAGAATGGCAATGCTTACGGAGTAGCGGCGAGCCACCGAGGAGGTTGAGCCCGCGAGGGAGTTATTGGCCGCGACACTGGATTGCAGCCAGTGCAGCGAGTGCAAAAATTTGGCTCGTAAAACAGTCACTTTATGAATCCCGAACAGAAAATTATAATCGATAACCGCAAAATCGCCAACTCGCTTAAGAGACGGAAAATGATCAGGACGGGGATTGATGCCGTTTGCCCGTTCAGGTATGGATGACGCGGGCAAGATGAAGATTTCCATCATAATACCGGCCTTTAATGAAGCGAAAGTGATCGAGGCTTGCGTGCAGAGCGCATTTGCCGCACTGCGGGCCAATGCGACCGCAGGGTTGATGTCGGAAGTGATCGTGGTGGACAATAATTCCAAGGATGCGACCGCGGAACTGGCCCGGCGCGCGGGAGCGGAGGTGGTGTTCGAGGCAATTAATTCATTTTCAGGCGCCCGTAACAAGGGGGCAAGTGTGGCGTCAGGAGAATGGTTGATTTTTTTGGATGCCGATACATTGTTGCCAGCCGAAACATTGGCCGATGCACTCAAGGAGATGGAAGGGGGAATAGCGGTGGGCGGCACGAGCACGATTGATTACGGCGAGGTGAAGTGGAGCATCTGGTTATTTGCCAAGGCATCCAACCTGGTGATTCGCACACTGAAACTGACACCCGGAATTTTTGTTTTTTGCCGGGCACAAGCTTTTCGAGAGATCGGGGGATTTGATGAGAAATTCCTGGCGGGGGAGGATGCTGATTTTAGCGCACGTTTGGGACGCTGGGGGCGGCAGCATGGATTAAAAATAAGGATTCTCCATGAGAATCCGGTAAAAACATCAGATCGCAAATTTCATTTGTATGGATTCAAGGAGATTCTAACCGTGATTGCGCGATGTTTGCTTTTTCCGAAGCGGACCATGCACAACAAGAAACATTTACGAATGTTCTACGACGGCAAGCGATAGCGGTCCGTTGGAATGTTCTGGGGCGGTTAACCCATTGAAGAGGGAGGCCCGAGGCTTGAGGTTGGGGGTGTGAGGACGTCCTTTTTGAGAAACCAGTTGGATCGTGTGATAGATTCCAGCGCCGCAAAAACGCTTGCGGAACTTCACCACAGCGGTTGGGTTGTTTCACTGGGAATGGGCCTTTCCTCGGAGCGAAGCCTGACTCCTCTTATTTTGCAGCATCAATTCATCGATTCGGAAGCTTGGAATTCGAAAAGAACAGCTGGGGATCGAGTCTGCCCTTTCGGGCAAGGAGACAACCATGCGAATGATAAATAGTCAGACTAGAAGATATTTCCACGTAGCGGTGGTGGTCGGGATCGTTTTGATGGTGTTTACAACGTGGGCATGGGCGAAGGACAAGAAGGACAAACCTGCCATTGATCCCAAGGCGGATGAACTGCTTAAGCGCACGAGTGATTATCTGGCGGAAGCAAAGTATTTCTCCTTCAGTGCGGAGATGTGGCAGGACGATAATTTGATGAACGGCCAGCGCGTGCAGGCCGGGCGCAATTTGGATGTGCAAATACGCAGGCCGAACCGGTGGCATTCTGAACTGCGCTCCACACGGCACAGCCGCGGGATATTTTATAACGGAAAGACGCTCACACTGTTCAATCGCGTGCAGAATTTTTTTGGGGAAACGAAGGTGCCGGGCACGATTGATGAGGCGCTGGATTATGCCACGGACCGGTTGGGGATGGTGTTGCCGCTGGAGGATTTGCTGGTGAGCGATCCCTATAAAAATTTTACCAAGGACATCATCTCGGGAAGGTATATCGGGCCGGTGACAGTTTTGGGTGTTCCATGCGAGCATCTGGCTTTTAGCGAGGCGAATATCGACTGGCAGATCTGGATTGAGGCAGGGCCGAGGCCGGTGCCAAGAAAATTGGTGATTACTTATAAGGACGAGGATAATTCGCCTGAATTTACGGCCATCATCACGGCTTGGGATTTCCAAACAAAGCTGTCGGATTTTGTCTTTGAGTTCGAGCCGCCGGCAAGCGCCCAGAAGATTCCGATACAGGAAGTAAAAGCCCTGAAAGAAAAGGAAATCAGGCGATGAACTTAAAAATATTTTTTCCCTGGTCTGGCAGAGTTGTGATATTCCTGGCGTGGATTGTTTTCACGCATGGAGTGCAGGCGCAACACGGTGGTGGTGGTGGTGGTGGTGGACATGGCGGCGGAGGTGGGCATGTTGGAGGAATGGGTGGAGGCGAGCACGTTGGAGGCGGCGAGCATGGGGGTGGGTTTGGACCGCGACCGGCAGCGCCCGCGCGACCGTTTACACCGGCGTTCAGGCCCGGAGGTGCCGCATCATGCAGTTGGGCGCATTGATCATGGATCGATTCGGCACGCCAATTCACCCATTATTCGAAATGAGAGAGTGGATGTGAATCGGCATTTTGCGAGGGATTTTGACCGGGATCATTTTTTCCGGAGACGATTTTTTCCAGGCGCATTCGTCGCTGTGTTGCCAGTTGGATATGAGCCATTGTACGTAAATAATGCGCCTTATTATTATTCCGACGGTCTTTACTATCAGCCGACAGCCCAAGGGTCTTACCAGGAGGTGTATCCGCCGGTTGGGGCCGTGGTGAATGAGCTTCCATCCGATGCGGTTTCGATCGTTGCAGGAAATGTCACCTATTATTATTCGGCCGGAGCATTTTACGTTCAGCAAGGCAATCAATTCGTGGTCGTACAGCCTCCGTTGGGCGTTACCGTGCCGGAGTTGCCCCCGGGAGCGGCGCAAGTGGCGGTTAATGGACAGATGGCATACCAATTTAACGGTGTTTATTACATGCCGGTTTTCGTCAACGGGGTAACGGAATATCAGACGGTTGCGCCGCAATGATGGGCATGCGGCTGTGATTTCGATTTTTGGTCCTCTTCACAAATTCTTCTGGCCCGTCCTATCGGGCTATCCGGGGCACTTCCAATCCAGGGGCGGATGAAAGCAAAAGACAAATTGCAAAGGAGTTGATAATTTACGCCATAGTCCGGTCGTGATGAAGATGGATTTTAAACGAAGCCTGGTGGTGGCAATCGCTTTGCATGCGTTGCTGGCACTTGCTGTTGCCGCTTATTCCATACACCTCGCGCGCTCGAATGATGAGGGAAAGTTCAGGGATGTGGAGGTAAGCCTCGTGACGGGATTTCCAGGCGAGTCATCAGAAACGCCGGCGACTGCGGCCAAAGTTGCAGCTGTGCCCAAGCCAGTTGAAGCGCCCAAGGAAATTAAGCCTGTTTCGGTGCCGCCACCCAAGCCGAGCCTTGAGCCGCCAGTTGTTCCCCGTCCAGTTCTCCCTGCTCCCATAGCCAAACCGGAAATGAGTGAACCGGTGGTGGAGCTGACCAGTCAAATTGTGACTCCTCCGGAGCCTGTGGTTCAGGCAGCTAATACTGCTCACATTGCCAGTGCTCCGCCTGAGGCGAGTGTTGAAACTGCGCCTGTGACCGCGCCTTCGGGATCAACGGCTGCAGAAGGAAGTGCGGCTTCGCAGGCGACAACTCCGACCGCAAACAAGGGTGTGATGACGCAGGCTTTTCCGCGGGGGCGCAGAAGTCCAGCGCCCGATTATCCCGTCACTGCCAAACGGCGGCGTCATGAAGGGTTGGTGGTGTTGCGGGTGCAGGTGGATGCGAAAGGGAGGCCAACGCAGGTTGAGGTGAAGGAGAGTTCCGGATTTGCCGAGCTGGATGAAGCTGCTGTCGAAACGGTGCGCCGCCGATGGGAATTTGAGCCGGCGAGGTTGAATGATGTGCCGGTGGAATCTGAGGTGGATCAGCCGGTACAATTCACACTTGAAAGGTAGGGAAGTTCGGGAAGTCTACTCGATTCAGTTGCGGTGCGCTTTGTGACAAGCGGTACAGGAGTCGGTGACTTTTTTGAAAGTGGCATCTGTGATAGCTGCGTTGAGCTGTTTGAAAGCAGCTACTGAGTATC
Organism: Pedosphaera parvula Ellin514; assembly: GCF_000172555.1. Taxonomy (NCBI): domain Bacteria; kingdom Pseudomonadati; phylum Verrucomicrobiota; class Pedosphaerae; order Pedosphaerales; family Pedosphaeraceae; genus Pedosphaera; species Pedosphaera parvula. The sequence goes on along the minus strand of NZ_ABOX02000088.1, from coordinate 3,494 downwards.
CACCGGAAATGTTTGTGCTGATGAGAGCGTTGTAAAATTGATGGGAGCAGCCTTCAGCTTCCTGTAATTTGGCTTGGAAATCCTGAGTGCGCCTGGCTGTTGCAGGTGAGCGGAGGAGTTCCTTGAAGAGTTCGTTGAGGAGCAAGGCTTCGTGGGCGGGATCCAGGTCGGGATGGGAAGTGGGAACACTATAGCCTGCTTTTTTGATCAACTTCAAATTCTCAAAGCGTTCATCAATCTGGATCATGACATCAGCGAGCGGGGAGACTGGGGATTGTTCGGGAAAATTGGCGGGAACTTTTTTCAAAGCTTCGGGAGTAGGGACCTGAAATTGTTCGACACTTTTGTAGAGGCCGGCGTAGTTGGTGGCGGTGCCGGCGAGCCTGAGCCAGGAGTCGGCTTGCTCGGCGCTCCAGCCTTCAGTGGCCATGCAGATGACGGCGGCACCAGCAGGGCCGCGATGCATGCCATGGTGGCAGTGGATGTAAATGGGACCAGGCAAAGTTTCGGCAGCTTTGACGAGACGGATGGCCTGGTTGGTTGGCACACCATCGTAGCCGATGGGAAGGTGGACGTAGCGGATGCCGAAACGGTGGGCGGTTTCGACGTCGGGTTTGGCGCCATCGACCGTAATGATGGTTTTGATGCCGCGATTTTTTAGTTCGGCAAAGGCCGATTCACCTTCCGGTGCGGAGCCGGAGTAAAAGCGATCGCTTAATTGGAAAAAGTTTTCGATGCCCTTGGCTGTCAGTGGATGAACTGTAGTTGGAACGTGATTGGTTCCGGAAAAGCTTTGGGCCTGCAGGAGGCTGGAGGCAGAAAGCGACAAGATTGTAAGGAGCAGGAAAAGCGATCTACCGCGAATGCCTTTTGGTTGGTGCTGCTCCTTAATGTTCATTTTGTTACGGCAAATGAGACGATCACTGCTCTGCGAAGATAATGAAGAAGAAGGATAACTGGAAGCTTTTTTGGGGTGTGCAAGTGTCTGGCTTTGAAGCGGTGAAACATCACCAGAGTGTTTGTTTGGCTCGATCGGCCCAAGCTCGGTCATAGTCTTCGCCGCCGACGCGGTTTTCGCTCATGTCGGCGAGAATTTGGCCGGGGCTGGGCAGGTTGTTGGGGTCTTGATGCCTGGCAGGATTCCACAGGTCGGAGCGGATGATGGCGCGGGCGCATTGGAAATAGACGGCTTCGACAGTGATGATCATGACGGTGCGCGGGGATTTGCCATCGACGGCAAAGGAGGCTAGCACGTCGGCATCGATGGTGAGATGGGAGCGGCCGTTCACGCGGACAAAGCCGGGGAGGTCTCCGCGCGGGGAGCAGTCGAGCCCTTCAGGACCGCTGGTGGCCAGGGCGGCGAAGGGTGAGGCGTCGATGAAAGCGCGATAATGCGGTGTGATGCGGTCGGCGACTTTGAGCGTGGCGGTTTCAGCGGGCAGGCCGTAGATGGCTTCCAATTCTTCGATGGAGGCGATGAGTGACATCGATGGTCACTATATCATTTGGAAAGGGGCGCTTGCAATGGTTGCGGAACTGGGGCTGCAGTTGGTTGAATACATCAGAGGAGTGAGCGGGTGTAGTACAATGTCATTGGGACAATCGAAAGAATTTATTACCGGCTTCTTTTGGTAAAACGACGCTGTTGGTTTGGTTGGTGACCGAGAGGGTGAGATTCAAGGTGGTCCAAATGGGAGAATTGAGTGAGGTGGCGGATTGGAGGGTATAATTTGTAGCGGCGGCAGGCCATGACAAGGTGATGTCCGAATTTCCAATCGCGGCAAAAGTGAGTGAAGGTTCATACAGGCGGATGAGGCTGCCTGCGCCTTTGGAGCCGCCGTATGTGGTTGTCGCATAGAAAGCACCGGAATCAACCAACAGCGGTATGCCTAACGGCCATCGGCTGTCATTGTACGTGAAATTGTAAAGTTCGGTAAGATCACCTGCCGGGGAAATTCTGATAAACCTTCCATCATCTTCCGCTCCGCCGCCGGCAAAGAAGGCGTAAAAATTGCCGTCCCGACCAATAGTCAGGCCATACTTATCCAAGGAATGATAGATGGAAGGGAAATGAGAAATGATGCTCAGGTTGCCGGCATGGTTCAATTTAAAGAATGTTCCCGCGTCGTTTGTACCACCGTAGGAGGTAACGCCATAAAAATTGCCATCCGGATGCAGAGTCAGGGGAGCAACTGATTTTCCGCCAGTGAGAGCAGTGAGTTGGGCCAATGAGGTGAAGAGACCATTGGTGCTTACGGAAAAAATATTGCCATAATTGCTGATACCGCCAGAGAAGGTTATTCCATAAAGGAGCCCATTGGTTCCAACAGTCAGGCTATTGGGAGTCAAACCGACTGAGGAATCAAAAGAGACCAGAGAGGAGAAAGAACCGTTCGTTGAAATTTTAAAGATCGTGCTGATTTTGTTGGTGGAGCCCGTTTCTGCCGTAGTGCCGTATATAAAACCGTCCGGGCCTTGAACGAGAGGTGCACTGGGAGTTCTGCCATTCACTCCGTCAAAGGCCATCAAGGGCGTGAAGTCACCATTGGTGCCACAGCGGAATAAACCTCCATACCGGTTATAATTGGTTCCAACAAATACGGATTGAGTGGCGCCGTAGAGGTTTCCGTCTGGTGCTTCCAAGAGGCCGCTGACCGGATTGATGCCTTCCGTGCCCTGAAAGTGATGCAAAGTTGTCACTTGTCCGGCTGGATTCAGCTGGAAGATGGTACCTCCCCCGTAAAGGCCGCCTTCTAGTGCAGTGCCATATATGTTACCATTCACTGACTTGATGAGCGCGCTATGGGGAGCATTCCCGGTTTCATTATGGAAATCAACCAGAGTGCTCGCGGCGCCGTTTGGAGTCATCCTAAAAACGGTCCCATTGTAGCTCTGACCGCCCCAAGAATTGACGCCGAGGAGATTGCCGTCTTCCTCCAACAAAAGTCCTGCCCTTGGCTCGTAGCCGAGTGGGTAGACCCCGTTTGTAGCCACGAAGGAGACGAGGGATGTCAGCACGCCGGAGGGGGAGATTTTGAAGACGGTTCCAAGATCTTGAAGGCCGCCACCGGCAGTGGTTCCATAAAGGGTTCCATCCGGAGTGCGCACCAATCCTCCCGCTGGCGCATTGCCATCGGGTCCCGCAAAACTGAACAGCGTGCTGAGGACGCCGTTGGTTGAATATTTGAAGACCGTCCCCCAGTTATGAGCACCGCCCGAAGTGGTGGTGCCATAGAAATTTCCATCCGTGTCCTGCACCAACTCTCCGCGGGGAAATACTCCGTCGGGACCAGAGAACGAGTAGAGTCGGGTATAATTGCCTTGAAGAGTGAGGCGAAAAATAGTGCCGCTGTTCTTTAGGCCACCGACGGAGGTTGTGCCGTACAAATTCCCATCTGAACCCGCCATCAAACTCGGGGCCGCATCGAGATAGGTGCCATGTTCAATATCAGCAAGCCAATCGAGCGTGCCATTGGTTGAGCATTTCAAAACAC
>NZ_ABOX02000087.1 GCF_000172555.1 Pedosphaera parvula Ellin514 | reverse complement strand
AATTCCCGCTGGACTCTCAGTCGAGTAGGGGATAGAGATTGGTGTTCGGATAGATGTTTGAACCGGATGATTTGGATAGGGTAATTGAACGATAACGATTTGAAGATTTCACGATTCAGGGCTTGACGCTTTCTGGAGCGTGGCTTAGACACACACTACAAATTAACAGAATGGAGTAACCCATGGCTGAAAAAACTATAGAACAAAGAGTAAAAGATATTATTGTCGAGCAACTTGGGGTCAATGCCGATCAGGTGACTCCCGATGCGAAGTTCATTGAGGACTTGGGCGCGGATTCGCTCGATACGGTGGAATTGGTCATGGCGTTGGAAGAGGAATTCGGTCATGAAATTCCTGATGAACAGGCCGAGAAGCTCCAGAGCGTTGGCGACGTCATCAAGTACATCGAAGACGTCCAGCAAAAGTAGTTGCAGCCAGGCACTTTAGGGGCAGTTTTGGCTGATAGAAAGCTGAAAGCTGCCCCCTTTTAATTTATGTCAAGTAATTGGACCGATCGCAGAGTAGTAGTCACCGGTTTGGGTGTGATCTCCTCGCTGGGCCAGCACATTGATCCGTTCTGGGACAATATCATCGCTGGCGAGTGTGGGATTGATACGATCACCTCTTTTGATACGACGAATTTCGATTGCACAATCGCGGCGGAGATCAAGGAGTTCAATCCCGGTGCGGCGTTTCCGACGCCGAAGGAAATCAAGCGGACGGATCGGTTCTCGCAGATGGGGGTGTTTGCCGGTTACCAGGCGCTGCTCGATTCGGGCATGGATCTGGAGAAGTTGGATCGGGATGAAATCGGAGCGTTTATTGGTTCCGGCATCGGTGGACTGCATACGACGGAGGAGCAGCACACGGTTTTGATGGAACGCGGGCCGAAGCGGATTTCGCCGTTCATGATTCCGATGCTGATCTCAAACATCGCGTCGGGATTGTTCTCGATGTATTACAAGCTGCGCGGGCCGAATTTTGCGACCTGCTCGGCGTGTGCGACTTCGACACATGCGATTGGCGAGGCGTGGCGCACGATCAAGATGGGAGATGCGAAGGCGATTTTTGCCGGTGGCGCGGAAGCGACGGTGGTGGCGATGGGTATTGGCGGGTTTTGCGCGATGCGGGCCTTGAGCACGCGGAATGCGGAGCCGAAGCGTTCATCGCGTCCGTTTGACAAGGAACGGGATGGTTTCGTGATGGGTGAAGGCGCGGGGATTTTGGTGCTGGAAGAGTTGGAGCATGCGAAGGCGCGCGGGGCGAAGATTTATTGTGAGATCGTCGGCTACGGTAACACGGCGGACGCAAATCACATTACCGCACCAGCACCGGAAGGCGAAGGCGCGGCGCGGTGCATGAAGATGGCTTTGCGCAATGCGGGCCTGAATCCGACGGATATTTCCTATATCAATGCGCACGGGACTTCGACGCCGCAGGGTGATATTTGCGAGACGCAGGCGATCAAGACGGTTTTCGGCGATTACGCGAAGAAGATGGCGGTGAGTTCGACGAAGGGCGCGACGGGTCACATGTTGGGCGCGGCGGGTGCGGTGGAGATGGCGATTTGTGCCAAGGCGTTGCAGACGAATATTGTTCCGCCGACGATCAATTATGAGAATCCTGATCCGGAATGCGATCTGGATTATGTGCCGAACAAGGCGCGTGAGTTGCAGGTGAATGCGATCCTGAATAATTCCTTCGGCTTCGGCGGTCATAATGCCACGATTGCGGCGAAGAAATTTTTGGGCTGAGTGCGGTTCAGGGTGTAGACCCTCGTCGGAACATAGCAGATAACCAGAGGTGATATGCCTACTGAAAATATGGTTTTTGTGGGAATTAAGGGGACGGCCATTGCATTGGATCGTTCGACGGGCGACACACTCTGGCAAACCCACCTTGCCGGCTCTGGTTATGTACACTTAGTCCTGGACGGTGAGAATCTCTACGCGACGACGCAGGGGGAAGTTTTTTGTCTCGACCCGGCAACCGGCGACGCTCGATGGCACAATGGTTTGAAGGGATACGGACTGGGGCTCGCTTCACTCGTTACGCGCAAGGGATTGGACGGTGGCGGTGCGATTTTGATGGCTGAGGAGCTACAACGTGAAGAGCAACAGCGCCAGCAACAAGCGCATGCGGCCACAGTAGCTTCCACGTAGGTAATTCAATCTGGCCGGAATGGAGAGTTAACCAATCCCACGTGAACTTCTTATCCCTCATCGAAGCAAAACGTGATGGCCAGGTGTTCACGACCGAGCAGATCCGGCAAATTGTTTCCAACTATACGGCCGGAAATATTCCCGATTACCAGATGGCCTCGTTGTTGATGGCTATTTATTTTCAGGGACTGAATACCAAGGAGACGAGTGCCTTGACGCTCGCGATGCGGGACTCGGGTGATGTGTTGAGGTTTCCCAATGACCCGCGACCGTTGGTGGATAAACATTCAACGGGTGGTGTGGGAGACAAGGTTTCGTTGCCGCTTGCGCCGCTGTTGGCATGTCTGGGTTTTCGTGTGCCGATGATTTCGGGGCGCGGTTTGGGAATCACGGGAGGGACACTGGATAAACTGGAATCGATTTCCGGGTTGAGCACGGCATTGCCGGTTGAGAAGATTGTGTCGATTGTGCAAACGGTCGGGTGTGTGATTTGCGGCCAGACAGCGCAGATGGTTCCAGCGGACAAGGGGCTTTATGCATTACGAGATGTGACGGGGACGGTGCCGTCGATTCCATTAATCACCGCTTCCATTCTGTCCAAAAAGTTGGCGGAGAATTTGGATGCTTTGGTGTTGGATGTGAAATTCGGGGCGGCGGCATTCATGCCTACGATCGACAAGGCGGATGAACTGGCACAGGCGATGGTCAAGCTGGGCATTGAGTGCGGGGTGAATACGCGTGCATTGGTCACGAACATGGACCGACCGCTTGGACGTGCCGCGGGCAACTGGTTGGAAGTGAAAGAGTCAGTGGATTGCCTGGAGGGAAAAGGGCCGAGTGACTTGGAAGAGTTGGTGATTGCTTTCGCCGCGACCTTGCTGTTGCAAACGAAAAAGGCGATACATTTGAAGGAGGCGCGCGCTCAGGCTGTTGCATGTTTGGCATCCGGGAGACCGCGTCAGAAGTGGGATGAGATGATTGTCGCGCAGGGAGGCGATCTGGAGGTTTTTAATCGCAAACTGGCTCGTGAGCATACAGCGCCGGTGGTGGTGGAGCTAAGCGCGGAGGTAGATGGATTTTTGGCGAAGGTGAATCCGCGCGTCATTGGAGAAGTGGTGCGAGATTTGGGTGGCGGTCGGTTTACCAAGGAGACAATCATCAATCACGATGTTGGAATTGATATGCTGTTGCCTGCGGGTGAAGACGTCAGTTTTGACACGGTGCTTTGCCGAGTTCATGCCACTGATAAAGCACAGGCTGAGACGGCGTTGGCGCGGCTTAAGAGTGCCTTTGAGTTTTCTGAATTACAGCCAACGCTCCCACCGCTCATTCAAAAAGTGGTTCAGATGTAGGGCAGGTTTGTGGGCTCAGGAAATGGAGGTCAAAATCTTTTCTGCGGCAGCTCTTGGGTTTTCCGACGCGTAGATGGGGCGACCGATCACCAACCAGTTGGCTCCTGCTGCTAAAGCCTCCTTGGGCGTGAGCGTGCGTTTTTGATCGTCTGCTTTCTCGGCACCAGTGCGGATGCCAGGTGTGACCAGTTGCATGCTCGCGGGTAAAATCTGGCGCAGGGCATTTATTTCCAGTGGAGAGCAGACCAGACCGCGAAGGCCGGATTGAGACGCGAGAGTTGCAAGACGTTCCACCTGATGGCCCACATTCGCCTGGACGCCGATTTCGCTGAGATTGTTGCTATCCATGCTGGTAAGAACAGTGACGCCTAAAACGAGCGGAGCATTGCGGCCGGATTGAAGGGCAGTTTGTTGTGCGGCCTGTTCCGCGGCCCGCATCATCTCAGAACCACCGCTGGTGTGAATGGTGAGCATCTGCACATCCAACCGGGTGGCTGCGGAAACGGCTTTGGCAACGGTGTTTGGGATATCATTAAACTTAAGATCCAGAAATACAGCGGCACCGGTGGCGCGAATACGCCGGACGATGTCAGGTCCGGCGCTGGTAAAAAGTTCGCTGCCGATTTTGAATGCGCCAACTACAGGTGCCACCTGCGCGGCCAAATCGAGTGCTGTTTGGACGTTGGGGACGTCCAGCGCGACAATGATAGGATTCTGCATGCCCGCATTAAACCTGAATGGTCAGGCGGGACAAGCTTCTTGATGGGGCCTGGTTTGGTATTTCTGTGTTTCATATGCGTCAGTTGGTTCGGTCGGTTCGAGTGAAAGTTGCAGTTTTGACTGGAGATGGATTCCACTTCGAGCGGGTAAACGCCATGACAGTTCCGATGGCAAAGAGCAGGAAACTTCCAGCAATGACCCACAAGCCCACAGGTGTGGATTGTGCCATGATCACTGCCAAATTCCCCGGATACATGAGGAGAGCAATTCCTCCTGAAATCGGCAAGACCAAAGGTGGCCAGGTGCCACGAATTAATTTAATAATGCCGCAAGTGGCCAGGATAACAGCCGCCATGGTCGAAATCATTGCGCCGCCATAAGACGATTGGGTTACGACCACCATCAGGGAGTGCAGTGACCAGAGTGAACAGGCAAAGATACGGGCTCCGGCGGCTCCGGGATGCGATTCATCCTTCCATAGCAGGCTGTGCAACATCAGGAACATCAATCCAGCTTGAATGGCGAGGTGGCCTCCATGGATTTGAGGCCCAATCAGTGCCCCGGTAGTGATTGCCACTAGAATAGCGCCGGCTACGCCCAGCTTCGGGCTGCGTGAAATGCCAATCCAGTAACCCAGATACATTGCGATGCAGGCGAAGACGCATTTGCCTACGGTGAGATCGGCGGGCAGGTTGATATCAAATTGCTTTACCAATCCCAATGCCAGCGCCACGAAGGAAGTCATGAGCAAGTGCAAAATCAGGCGGTTACCCCGTTCTCTCAAGCAGAGCAACAGATAGCATAGAATGTTGAGGCTGGTGAGCCATATAAACAGGCTGTAAGCCGATTGGTATGCGGCAATAAGCGTGATGAGTGCTGGCGGCATCAACAAGGCATGGCTCAAACCCCGTACTCGCAAAAAGTCACCATGCCGATTGTAGATGGTCCAGGCCAGCACCCAAAGCGGAGCGATCAGGAAGGGAATTTCCCAATCGAAGTTGTAAATGAAGCCCAGGCTGTACAGGTGAACGATGGTTCCGCTCAGCCAGAGCGTGAAAATACCGGTCGGCACCCAGCGACGCTGTGGAAGCAGGTCGCTGGTTTGTGCGGGTCGAGGCAGGCAGTTCGCGAGGGCAATAATGCCCGGCAGGAGAATGAGCCAGCTGAACTGATTCATTTCGAACGCTGCTCCGGTGGTGGGTTTAGTGCCGACCTTTGCCCCGTGGAGAGTCCGATAAATCAGCGGCAAGGCAGTGTTGACCAACAACAACACCAGGCCGGAGAAAAGCAGACCACGAGGCAAATTGAGTTGATGATGAAAGCGTTTTAGACCGCCAAATCGCAGGATTGCCATGCCACCTCCAATTGCGCACATGGTCCACAGGATTTGGCGGTCTATAGTGTCTATTAAAGCTGACTGGTTGATCAGAATGAAGGGGACAAGGATCAGCAGGTTTTCGAGGAAAATCAGCAGGTGTGGAATCATACCAAATTTTCCGATGTGCCAGCACAATGGCTGTTCCAACGAGGAGAAGTTCATAAAACTGGAGCGAACCAAAGTTGAAAGCAAGTTGGGCGATTTCCCGGCCCGGAAAATTGTTGTCGGTGGAGACGAGGTAAAAACCGTAAAGCAGGAGGGCAGCGCTGACGAGGTAGAAAGGATTGCAAATGAGGAGCTTCTTCACCCAGTAAATAAAAGGCTTCTCCGGCGGAGCTATGCCAACGATTGGGGGTGGAAGTGAACCAGGATTGGAGATGGCGTTGTCCGAAGATTCAGGCGATGGCTGTGTTTCCATAGTTCCTCCTCAGGTTTCTGTTTTTTCTGAGCGATTGGTTTCATACAGTGCTCGAAACCTTCAAGAGCATTAGCCTTGCCATCGTCGTTTATTGAGGAAATTGCGAGCAGGGCGCGGGTGGTTGGGTAAAAAGAGTGCGAAATTCGCGCCAGATGCGTGAATTTGGGCGGCATTCAAGCCACTTTGACATTTGTCGGAGCATCTTCTAGCCTCAAGGGGATGAATGTTATCCGCCATACGGATGCGAACTTTACCGAGCGGTTGCAGCAATTGGCTGCGCCTTCCAGCCTGTTCGATCCGGTTATTGAAGAACGTGCTCGTGCCATTGTGGAAGATGTGAAGATTCGGGGTGATGCTGCTCTGCTCGAACTCACGGAGCGTTTTGATCGTGCGAAGTTGACGGTGGAACAATTGACCGTGACCCAGGCGGAGTTTCTGTCAGCAGCCTTCAAAGCAGATGATTCGTTGCGTGCAGCAGTTGCTTCGGCAAGCAAGAACATTGAGGCTTTTAGCAAAAAAGCCTTGCGCAAGAACTGGTCGGCAAAAAATGCACATGGAGCGAAGGTCGGAGAGAAATTTGATCCGTTCCAACGCGTGGGCATTTATATACCCGGCGGCACGGCTCCGTTGATGTCCACCGCATTGATGACCATTACCCTGGCCAGAGTGGCAGGTTGTAAAGAGATCGTGGTATGCACGCCTTGCGGGCCGACGGGTGAGATCAACCCTGGGCTCCTCTATGCAGCGCGGTTGGCGGGAGCGACAGAGGTTTATCGTCTTGGCGGGGCGCAGGCGATTGCGGCGATGGCCTACGGCACAGCAACCATCAAGCGGGTTCAAAAGATTTTCGGTCCCGGAAATCCGTATGTGGTTGCTGCGAAGCGGTTGCTTTTCGGGCAAGTTGCGATTGATTTATTGCCGGGACCCAGTGAAGTGCTGGTGCTGGCGGATGAGACGGCCAATTCCAAGTTTGCCACCGCGGACTTGTTGGCACAGGCCGAGCATGGTTCAGGACATGAGCGCGTGTGGCTCGTTACGACTTCGGGCAAATTGCTAAAGGAAGTCGAAAAGGAAATCGGGCTTCAATTGCCGAAGCTTTCACGTCGCGACTTCATTCAGAAGGACCTTGAGAAGAATGGCTGGTTGATTCTAGTAAAGAATTTGGACGAAGCCATCAAGCTAACGAATCAGCTTGCTCCTGAGCATTGTGAAATCATGGCGCGTGGTGCAAGCAAGGTGGCGGAAAAGATAGTTACCGCCGGAGCGATTTTTCTGGGCAGCTATTCCCCTACAGCCTTGGGTGATTATGTGGCTGGCCCAAGTCATACCTTGCCAACGGGCGGTGCGGGTGCTTCCTTTGCGGGTTTGACTGTCGATCAGTTCCAGCGACGCACGAGTGTGGTGGAATATGACCGCACCTCCTTGAAAAAAGGATTAACGGCTTTGCAGAAGTTTGCCGATGTGGAGGGATTGGATGCGCACAAACGCTCTGCAGAGATCAGAGTTGAGGGAGCAAAAGCTAAAACCAAAGCAGGGAGGAAGATATGAAACGCACTTCGCCCAAGCCCGCTTCGTTGATTCGCCCGCTCGTCCGTGAATTGCACGGTTATGTGCCAGGCGAGCAGCCAAAGATCAAGGGATTGATCAAGCTCAACACGAACGAGAATCCATATCCTCCATCACCCAAGGTTTTGGAAGCCATCAAGTCGGCAGTGGATGGCCGGTTGCGGTTGTATCCGAATCCCACGGCACAATTGTTACGGGAAAAACTGGCAAAGCTCCATGGCTGCAAGCCGGAGAATATCATTGTAGGGAATGGTTCCGATGAATTGCTGGCGATGGCCATTCGCACGTTTGTGGAGCCGGCGTCCCGGTCTGGTGAGAGGAGTGCGAGCACGGTTCAGTTCTTCACACCGAGCTACTCGCTTTATTCAGTGTTGACGGCAATTCACGGTGCGCGGGCGAATGTGGTGGCGTTGGACAAGGAGTTTGGCATTCCGCCATTGGTGTTATTAAAGAAATCCAAGGCCTGGGATTTTAAAGCAGCGTTGACACTGGTGACGACGCCGAATGCGCCGAGTGGGCGAGGTTATACGACGAAGGAGTTGGAAGCGTTGTGTCGCGAGCAGCAGGGGGTTGTTGTTCTCGATGAAGCCTACGTTGATTTTGCGCGCGAGAATGCGATGCAATTGGCGCTGAAATATTCCCACGTCATTGTTTCACGCACGTTTTCGAAGGCATACTCACTTTGCTTCCAACGCGTGGGTTACTTCGTGGCGCATCCAGAACTGATAGCGGCGCTGGACAAGATTCGCGACAGCTACAATGTGAATGGGTTGGGGCAGGTCGGTGCGTTGGCCACGCTGAATGACCTCAAATATTACCGCACAAACTTTCAGAAAATTATTTCCACGCGCGAAAGGCTCAGCCGGGAGTTAACCGCCCTTGGGTTTGAAGTGCTGCCAAGTCAGACTAATTTCATTTTCGCCAAGCCTCCCAGTTTTCCGGCCGAGCAATGGTTGGAAAAACTGCGGGCGAAGAAAATTTTGGTGCGCTGGTTCAAATATCCGAACGTGAAGGATTATCTGCGGATCACCATTGGCAGTGACGCTGAAGCCGATGCTTTGATGCGGGCCGGCAAGGCTATTTTAAAAGCAGGTTAAAGTTCTCATGATTACACCCACGGTCATCAAGGTTTTGTTGCCGCTGGTGGTATCGTGGGTTGAAGCACAGGAAAACATCATCCTCCGGGAGGGCGTGGCGCTTACGGCTCCGTTGGTGCTCGATGCAAAGCGGATCGGCATCCAGCATCCAGAGAAGGTGCGCCTGAGAGTGGTACGGGCAATTCCCCTGCCGGCCAATGCGGTTTTGCATGCAATGGCGCAGAAGTTGGGATTTCTCTCGCCCTTCACCGCCGGACTTACGTTGCGGTATGGGATTTATATCCGTGCAGATTGCTGGGGGGATCGGCGATTAGTGGTGCATGAACTGGCGCATGTGGCGCAATATGAGAGGCTCGGCGGAATAAGGCCTTTTCTGGAGCAATACTTGCAGGAGTGTCTGACGGTGGGTTATCCGTTCGGAGATTTGGAGCAGGAAGCAAAGCGGGTTGAGCAGGAATTATGCGGGTAGATTTCTTTTCTTTCTTCTCGGTACGGTTTTCGCTAAGGATAAGGAGTGTACTTAGAGTATTACGGCTTGAGTGAGCCACCATTCACCATCACGCCGAATCCGAAGTTCCTGTTCTATAGCGTCAAGCATCGCGAGGCGTTCAACCACCTCCTGTACGGAATCAAGGAGCGAAAGGGATTCGTCCAGCTTACGGGTGAGGTGGGTGCGGGCAAAACAACCTTATGCCGGGCGTTGCTGGAGCAATTACCGGACACCTTCTCCACCGCATTGATCCTGAATCCCGTGTTGAGCGCCGACCAATTGGTCAGAGCCATCGCCATGGAGTTTGGACTCGATGTGAGAAGATGTGATCGGCTCGAGACTGTAGCCGTAATTAATGACTTTTTGTTGCGTCAGATGGCCGAGGGACGGGAAACCGTTTTGATCATCGATGAAGGGCAGGATCTAACCAACGATTTGCTCGAACAGGTGCGGTTACTGTCCAATCTGGAGACAGACGACCGGAAACTGCTCCAAATTGTGTTGATGGGGCAACCAGAATTGCGGGATAGGCTGAATGACCACGGTTTAAGGCAGCTGCGGCAGCGGATTACAGTGCGTTACCATCTGAAACCGTTGACCAAACCCGAATTGGCACAGTATGTGCAGCATCGATTGCACGTGTCCGGTGGAAATGGCGTTCCATATTTCACCCGGCCGGCGTTGTGGCGGATATTCAACTACAGCAAAGGTATTCCGCGATTGGTGAATGCGGTTTGTGACAAGGCGCTTCTGGCCGGATATGTGCAACAGAGTGATCGGATTGACTGGCACCTGGTGGGGCGAGCCCTGCGGGAGTTGGAAGGAAACATCGACGCATGAGTTTAATCAATGATGCATTAAAGCAGGCGAAGGCAGCGCAGCCTACAGTGACGGCGCCAGCCGAAGGCCCTGCGTTGCGACCAGTAGAGCGCGAGCGTCGGCCCGACGGAACGAGATTTTTGCTTCCGGCATTGGTGGCGGTGATTTTGGCTTTGGCGGTAACACTCCTTTGGATCTGGTTCCATGGGGCGGTCCAGCCAGGCGCGAGTGTGCGGGCAAGAACAGTGTCTGATGCTGTCAACGTTGCTCCAGCCCCAGCAATCGAACCCGCCAGGCAGGTCGTGGCTGCTCCGACGCCAGCCCAGGTCAAACCAGTCGAACCTGCTGCGCTTGTGACGGGTGTTCCAGCGGCAACCGCGATTTCCAATACCACTTCAAACGTTACAGAAACGACCAATACGGTGATTGCCAAGCCGGAGCCTCCAATTTACAAACTCCAAGCCATCTTTTACAACCCAAGACATCCCTCGGCGATGATCAGTGGGAAGACGGTCAGTGTCGGGGACCAGGTGAAAGGGGCCAAAGTGATTTCAATTCAGCAGGAAGCCGTTACCATCGTCACGCCAACCGGGGAGACGAAGGTAATGGAGCTGAACTAAGGCCCTCCTCAAAGTATTCCTCTTTAAAAGCTTGGCGAATGTGACGGTGCATTGGTTATCTTCTGCGCCGTGGATTCATTTAGGAAAAAATTTGAAGCATCGCCAGTAATGGCGCGTGTGGTCCCTTTTCTGGTGTTCGTGCTCCTGACGGCCTGTCAGGATCGATTTGGAGAAGCGTCCCGCTATTGGATTTACTTTGCCAAGACCATTGTGGGTGCCTGGTTGGTGTGGATGACTTGGCCCATTGTGAAGGAGATGCGCTGGGCATTCAGTTGGGAAGCGGTGGTGGTGGGGGTGGCGGTTTTTGCCATTTGGGTGGGATTGGATCCTTATTATCCCAAACTAGGAAAAGCGGGCGCGCCTTGGAATCCCAACGTATCATTCGTCCAAGGCTCAGGACTGGCCTGGTTTTTTATTCTGACCCGAATAATTGGTTCGACCCTGGTCGTGCCTCCGATTGAAGAGGTGTTCTATCGTTCTTTCCTCTACCGATACATTGTAAAAAAAGATTTTCAATCTGTGGCACTCGGATTTTTTCATCCCATTGCTTTTTTAGCGACCTCCGCCATCTTTGGTATCAGCCACTATGAATGGCTGGCTGGCATCCTCTGCGGTGTTGCCTACCAAGGGTTGGTCATTTATAAAAAGCGTCTTGGCGACGCGATGACAGCTCATGCCATCACCAATTTTTTGCTGGGCGTTTGGGTTGTGTATAAAGGCGCGTGGCAATTCTGGTGAACCCGCGAGCCAGTTTAATTTCCGATTCTCATCCGATAGAAACCCTTGCTGAAGTTTGTAGCGGAGGAATCAATGAAATCAACCGATCCGTTCACAACGATATTTGTTTGCAAAGGCGTCCAGTCGACCAGATTGGTGGATGTTTCAATGATATACGCCGATCCCGATGATCCTGCGGCGCTAAAATGAAACGAACCATCAGCGAGTTTCTGAGCTGACTTCAACTCCAAAGGAACCGAAACAGCTTTTAGAAACAGAGCAGTTGGTTGGTAATCGAGTTCCCAGGACAAAGGTGCAGGCAATGATGGAAGCTCCTGACTCGTGAATTTGCCTGTTTGAGAGGCATAAGTAATCAATTGGAAAGAGCTGCCGTTGGTGACAACGACGCCATTTCCCAGCTTGACCACCAATGTTCCAGCGGGAGCGAAAGCGCCCAGATTCAGCAAACTTGAAGATGAACCGGCGC
The DNA here is from genome assembly GCF_000172555.1 of Pedosphaera parvula Ellin514. NCBI lineage: Bacteria > Pseudomonadati > Verrucomicrobiota > Pedosphaerae > Pedosphaerales > Pedosphaeraceae > Pedosphaera > Pedosphaera parvula. Next base: position 892 of record NZ_ABOX02000087.1, on the reverse strand, counting down.
TGTTGGAAGCCAGGTTGAAGCGATGAGTACTCGAAGCTGCGGGCGAGTAAGCTGGAATGATGTTAAAGGTTCCAGAACTAAGAGCCAGCACACCTGCATTGGTGAAAGCCCAATTCATCGTGCAATAGGTTTGCGAAGAAGGAGCGTTTGTGCCCGGGGTGCACATAGTGCCCCCCGATAAGTTGTTAAAGGCGGCTGTTCCATCCCCAGTGGCGAAATTGCCGAAATCGGCCAACTTGAACAGTCCTGCGTTGTTGATAATTGCGTTCGTGGAGCCTTGCAATGCTGAGCTGAAAGTAATACTTCCCCGGTTATAGAGTGTGTGGTTATTGAGGTTCTTTTGATCAAGGCCTTGAATGTTTAGGTGAAAGTTATTGGCTATGGATGTAGTGCCGGGTGCCGACATAGTGCCTCCCGTCCAGTTGAAGCTGCCGGCACCCGTCCAGGTCTGGGTGCCCTTGAGGGTGCCGCTATTGAATTGCGAGCCGGCCAGTTCAAAGGTGCCATCCACGGTGATAATGCCGCTGGCGGTAAGGTCACTAGAGGCCAGGCGGGTCTTGCCGGGTCCATTGAGGAGGGCTCCGTCCGCGAAGTTCAGGGAACCAGCGTAATCGTGCTGGAGATCGAGCACCGAGTTGGATTGCACGGTTAAAGTTCCACTGTTGGTAAAGCTCCAGTTGGAGTAGAAGCTCACTGTGCCCTGGCTGGCTGGGCAGAGCAGGGTGCCATTGTTTTGGAAAACGGAGCCACTGCCCGAACCGGAGGCGCCCAGGGAGCCATATTGGAAGAGAACCAGGAGGCTGTCATTGATGAATGTGCCCGGACTATTCTGTGAGGTGATATAAGCCGAGGTCCAGTTCACCGTTCCCCGGTTGTCCAGCGTGTGGCCTTC
>NZ_ABOX02000086.1 GCF_000172555.1 Pedosphaera parvula Ellin514 | reverse complement strand
TCTTCTTTTCCGACATCAAATGCATGCCCTAACGCGCGACCAGAAACCCCTTTACGCAGGCAATGACCAGTGCAATCGCCACTGTCAGCGCAACACTATCAATGTGCCAGGTTGAGGCCCATACAGTAACGATTGTGCCGACAATCAGGGAGTAGAATACGAATAGGTATTTCTTAACGTGCTGTTGAATTGCATCATGGCTGTGATGATCGCTCATAGTATTCTTCAAATGGTTAGAGGAGATAAAGAACAGGAAATAGGAATATCCAGACCAGATCGACGAAATGCCAAAACAGGCCGGAAACCTCGACTCGGTTGGTAAAACGCTCTGGATCTGTCTTCCACATCTTGGATCCAGGACCCCAAATGAAACCGATCACCAAAGCGCCACCAATGACGTGCAAGGCATGCAGACCCGTCAACGTGAAATAGATGGCCATGTAGGTGCTGTGCCAGGGACCATAGTTTTCCATGTACTTCACATCAGATTTCTTGATCTTAATTTCTTCGTGTTTAATCTCACGTTCCTGCCAGGCGTGAGTTACTTTTGCTTCTTCTTCCCGGGTAATGAAGTGACCATGAATCACCATTTCCTCTTTGCCATTTTCCACCATGTGGCCGTCCACGACACGTCCGTCATTCAACTGCACTTCATAGTGAGAGAACTTGTCATGATATTCGTAGGACTTGATACCAAGGAACATCAGCGAGCAAATCAACGTGATCGCCTGAAACATTTTGAATTTCGCAAAATTCTTCAACTTCAACGAAGCCCAAGCCATGACCACCGTGATGCTGGAGCAAATCAGGACGATCGTGTTGATGGTGCCCAGGCGCACATCCAGCAACCCGTGCGGCCAGGTGCCCGGATCAGCGCCAACCCGCAACAAAATGTAGGTTGAGAATAACGCGCCGAACAACATCACTTCAGACGCCAGGAACAACCAGATTCCTACCTTCGCATTATAGAGCCCCGTATCGGGACGAGCCTCTGCTGTGTATGGGATTTCCATGAATCAGTAATTCTATTATCGGTTAAGCTTCGGTTTGCGGAGTGAAATCAGTTTTGGCACCAGGCACACTGTACTCATATGGCCCACGATGAACCGAGATAGGCTTTGCAAAATTGCCATGAGGAGGGGGAGTTGGCGTTTGCCATTCCAACGTTGTTGCCTGCCAGGGATTATCCGATGTGACTCGCTTGCCCTTCTTCATGCTCCAGAAAAAGTTGAAGATGAAGGGCAGTTGCGCCAGCGCCAGACACCAGGCGGCAATGGATACCGTCACGTTCATTTTTAGAACACTTTCAGGGAGCGAAGCCCCCAGAGTGGTGGTTGCAGCCGAATAATTCGCGCCACCATCATGCATACGGCGCAACATACCGGCCATGCCTTGAGCAAACATCGGTTGGAACAACAAATTCATGAACAGGAAGGAACAGAAAAAGTGAATCTTGCCCAGAGTATCATTCATGAACCGGCCAGTTGCCTTGGGATACCAATAATAGATACCTGCAAACAGACCGAAGATGGTCCCTGGAGCCACGACGTAGTGGAAGTGAGCGATCACGTAATAGGTATCGTGCAAATGAATATCGCTAAAGTTGAATCCCAGTGGCAATCCAGTCAGACCACCAATGCCGAACATCGGCAGAAATGCCAGCGCGAACAACATTGGAACATTGAAGCGGATCGAACCACCCCACAGAGAGAGGAAGATACAGGTCAAAATGATCACTGACGGAATCGAGATGATCATCGTGGTTGTCTGGAAGAAAGTACTGATCTTCGTGCCCATCCCCGTCATATACATATGATGAGCCCAAACGATGAAGGAGACGAAGCCGATTACCAGCGAGGAATAAACCAGTGACTTGTAACCCCAAATTGGCTTCCGCGTATTGTTCGCGATGATTTCCGTCACAATACCCATCGCCGGCAGAATCAAGACATACACTTCAGGATGTCCAAGGAACCAGAACAAATGCTGCCAGAGCAATGGACTCCCACCACCACTAACATGCCCAAGACTTCCAATTGCCAATCCGGTCGGCAGGAAGAAACTGGTGTGAGCCACCTTGTCCATCAATTGCATGATACCTGCAGCTTCCAGCGGGGGAAACGCCAACAGCAACAGAAAGCCCGTAACGAACTGCGCCCAAACGAAAAATGGCAACCGCATCCAAGTCATGCCCGGAGCGCGCAACTGAATAATGGTGGCCAGGAAGTTTACGGCCCCCAGCAACGAGGATGTGATCAACATCACCATGCCCACCAACCACCAGGTTTGTCCTTGAGTGGGAATTGCGGTAGCCAGCGGCGGATACGATGTCCAACCCGCCTGCGCTGCACCACCAGGAATAAAAAAGCTCACCAACATGATCACGCCACCCAGAAAATAAACCCAATAACTGGCCATGTTCAGACGAGGGAACGCCATATCGGGCGCGCCGATTTGAAGGGGAACGACGTAATTACCAAACGCAGCAAATGCCAATGGAACGACACCTAAAAAGATCATGATCGTGCCGTGCATGGCGCCGAAGGAGTTGTAAAGGTCAGGCGTCATGGCGTACCCCATGAGCACATTGTCCTTCATTACCGCACCCGCAGCATCACCAAGCACTTTGTGAAGAAGCGCGCCAACTAATGGGAGTGGTTGGCCCGGATACGCAATGGACCAGCGCATCATCATCATCAAGGAAAATCCCAGGAACAGGAAGATCAACGAGGTGATGCCGTATTGGATCCCAATGACTTTGTGGTCAGTGGAAAAAACGTACTTCTGCCAAAAACCCAGTTCATGATGATGCTCATCATGATGAACTGCAGCATGGGCGGAAGAGGGAGCGTGACTGGATGCCTGCATACTCATTATTATGATTACTTGTTCAACAAATACCCAAGTATTAACATTACTTACTTAACAAAAATCTAAGACCGCTAAATTAGCCAGTACTGTTTCCAAGGTCAACGGAAGAAAACACGTATTAGGTTATTTAATTTTATCAAAAACCATCAGCCCTAATAGCAAGGGCAGATAAAGAATCGAAAGAAAGAACAACTGTCGAGCCCGCGGCACTGTTAACTGTCGTGAAAACTGAATGGCATACCACAAATAAGCCAGCCCCAGCACGAAGGCTCCGAATAAATAAATCGGACCCGCCAGATGCAAAACAAAAGGAGCCAGACTCACCGGGAGTAATCCCAATGCGTTGCTAACGGCTTGCCGCCCCGTGCGCTCACCACTCACATCAACCACCGGCAACATCATGAATCCGGCATGTGCATACTGCTCGCGATAAATCCACGCGATCGCAAAGAAATGCGGTAGTTGCCAGAAGAAAAGAATCGCAAATAACGACCAGCCACCCAACGTAACTTCATCGCGCGCCGCTGTCCACCCCATCAATGGTGGCAATGCTCCCGGAATGGCTCCAATGACGGTATTCAGGGTCGTTTTACGTTTGAGAGGCGTGTAAACAAACAGATAACTTCCCAAGGTAATCGCCCCCAAGACGCTGGTAAGAAGATTAACCATCAGCGCCAGATAAATCAGCCCCAAGCCCCCACATGCTGCTCCCAGCAAGAGAACCGTCCTCGGCTTCATACGACCGGACGGCAACGGGCGATCCTCAGTTCGACGCATCTTTGAGTCGTGTTCACGCTCCAGCAATTGGTTCAAGGCGGCCGCGCCACTTGCCACCAAAGCGGTTCCAAGCATCGTATGCAGCAAAAGTAAAAAGTTCAGGCTTCCGCGGAATCCAATATAGAATCCAACAAAGGTGGTCACCAAAACCAAAAACGTAAGCCGCAGCTTGATCAGGTCGGAAAATACCGCCCAACGCGTCTTTTCTGCGGACGTCGTCGTTGCTGCCATGGGCTGAGCAGTGGCTTTCATTTCGTAACTACTTCTACTTTGTTCATTTGGCACTGGCGGCTTTGCTGGATACGAAAGCAGAACCTGCAGGTTCTGCCACCGTTTTAGTTGCCGCACGGGCGGGAATTAAAAGCCGGAATGAGACAATGGTCAACATCGTGCCGGTTACCAATGAAAGGGCACCCACAAGCACATGCGTGGTGGCCACATCTGCAGCTTTATTAGACCAGATGGTGTATGCACCAAGAAAAATCTGCACACAAATTAACCCGATCCAACTCAGGCTAAGTTTTGAAAGTGGATTCTTCGATCCTACCTGCCGGCGTGCACTCCAGGCTGAAAAAGCAACCGCAGCAAAAATCAAAAGCGCCAGGATGCGATGCACCATCTGCAAGCCAATCTGAAAAGCCGTGATGGGATTGACCGCGTTTACTTCTTCTCGCTGCTGGTTATAGGAAGCAACCGAAGCGGGGTCCATCGCCGGCCAAAGCTTATGATAAGCCAGCGGAAAGTCAGGAATTGACAACCCGGCATGCTGATGGCGCATGGTCGCACCAATCACCAATTGAACGAAAATTAAGCAAGTCCCAAACAGGAACAATCGCCGCAATCCCCCATGATCCACTTCGGCCGTGATCCTGTCCTGCAGCGTGCTCCACCACCGGCTCGTGAGAAGGGCGATGGCGCAAACCAAAACAAAAAAGGCTTGGGCAAGCGCGGCATGAAAAATCCCAATCTCGTTTTTATAAAGCACTACCCGCAGGCCACCCAACACTCCCTGCAAAACCACCGCAAGCCAGGCAATGACTCCCAGCCACCTCAGCCAGCGGCGTGATTCCTTCACCCAGAGCCAAATGGTTAGAATTGAGGTGAGAAAACCAACTCCCGACGCCACCAACCGATGGCTGTGCTCGTAAAAAATACCTCCCGCCCACTTCGATATCGGGAAGGCAAACATGTTATAGCCGTAAGTCGTGGGCCAATCAGGCACCGCCATGCCCGCTCCATGACTGGTGACCAAACCACCAATGCAAATTAATACCAGCGTCGCAAAAGCAGTGAAAACCGCGAAGCGATTCAACCAGGGATTATTTACTGAACGAGCCATGCTTTTAACTGGGAATTAAAGGGAAAAATAAGCCGCTGCAGCCAACGTGCCGCAGCGGCTTTGGCAATGCAAGAGTGACTATTTGGCTTCTTTAACTTCGAGAGTGAAATCAGCTTTCGCGCCACTATCTTTCACTTCGATTTCCTGCTCAACTTTGCCAGCCTTACGATGGGAGGCTTCAATCTTGTACTTGCCTGGGGGCAAATTGGAGATCTTGAAGTTGCCATCTTTGTCCGTCACGGCGAAGTACGGGCTATCAACCACAGTCACATAACCGAACATCCAGGGATGAACATCGCACTTGAAGCGCAGGAAGTCTTCAGCCGTGGGAAATACGAAAGTGAGGTCAGGTCCGGCAGGCATTTGAGCCTTGTTGGTTTCCTTGTTGCCGCTGGCCGTCGGAGTCGGATGCACGTTGTGCAAAACTGGATCCGAGTTCTTGATCAGAATCTTTTGATTAGTTTGAACCGCGAGGATGTAAGGAACGTATTCGCAACCTTTTTGATCGATTACTGCAGGAGCAGCGGATTCACCGGTAGATTTGCCGGTCACGTTAACAATCTTGACAATCGCGTCTCTCAAACCTCCGTTCGCTCCGACCACATAAAACTGTGTCATTACCGGGCCGCTGTGCAACTTGCCACAATTCGGATCATTGGTAACCGCCGTATTTTCCTTCTCAGGAGGAGGAGTGCCCTTGAGGGTAACTGTTCCAGTGACATCAGCTGCGGAAGCAGCGCTTAAACCAGCTAAAAGTGTAGGGAGGATTAGAAACCGAGGGTTCATTTTCATAGATAATTGTCGTACTCCAACGGGGGTGCAAAATAACATCCGCTTATTTTCGTCGCTCTAGCGAGGTGTGAAACTTTTCACAAGCTCCGCTTTCCACCCATTCGACTTGTGCCCAGTCATTCCTATTCATCAGCAGAAACAAACTCAATATAAACGACAAGCTATTATCCGTGAATGACTTGCAGTGGATTGAATCAACCTGCAAAATTAGCTAAAGCGAGCCGGATAGATTCAACTTTTGTATCACTCGCGCCATCTCCAAAGCAGTCTGCGCTGCTTCCGTGCCGCGATTGAATTCCTTGCCCAAACACCGTTCCTTTGCTTGTTGCTCATTCTCCAGCAGCAGCACTTCATGAATTACAGGTATCTCATGTTGAAGCTGAATTTGCATCAACGCATTACTCACGGCACTTCCAATATGCTCAGCATGCGTTGTTGCGCCTCGCAAAATAACGCCGAGGCAGATGATGGCTGACAGCGAAGGCAATTGGGTTCTCGCCAATTTGGTTGCCACCACCGGAATCTCGTAGGCTCCGGGCACGCGAATGATTTCAACCGATTCTGCCTTCGCTTTTTTCAATTCAGCTTGCGCAGCCCGCAACATCGCGTCGACATATTTGGCGTTATATGTGGAAGCGACAATGGCAAACCTTCCGCCTGTGGCGGTTGTCGTTTTTATCTTCGATGCTTTTAACATTTGATTAAAATTTTAAAGTAAATGCCCAAGCTTCTCCCGCTTGGTTTTCAAATATTTCGCATTATGGGGATTGGGCCGGATTTTGATCGGAACCTGTTCCACAATTTCCATTCCGTAACCTTCCAAACCCACAACCTTTTTGGGATTATTCGTCAAAAGCCGAATGTTCTTGATGCCCAGGTCCGCCAAAATCTGCGCACCCAATCCGTATTCGCGCAAATCCATGCCATAACCCAATTGCTTGTTGGCTTCCACAGTGTCATAGCCCTGTTCCTGCAGCTTATATGCCTTGATCTTCGGTCCCAGTCCGATGCCCCGGCCTTCCTGGCGCATATACACCACCACTCCCCTGCCCGATTCCGCCACCATGCGCATGGCCTGTTGCAACTGCGGTCCGCAATCGCACCGGCGCGAACCAAATACATCGCCGGTCAGACATTCGCTGTGCACGCGCACCAACACTTTCTTCTGCCCGGCTACATCACCGCGAACGAGGGCCAGGTGATGCTGATCATCCACTTTCGACCGGTATAGATACAGATCGAACTCACCATAATCCGTCGGCATCTTCACCACTTCAACTCGCTCAATCAGCTTCTCCCGGCTGCGACGATGCTTGATCAATTCCTCGATAGTGCAAATCTTCAGCTTATGTTTCCTGGCAAATTTGATGAGTTGCGGCAACCGCGCCATGGTGCCGTCATCATTCATGATCTCGCAGAGCACGCCGATAGGCCTGCACCCGGCCAACACCGCCAGATCCACCACGGCTTCGGTATGACCGGAACGTTGCAACACTCCGCCCGGCTTTGCTCGCAAGGGAAATATATGACCAGGCTGCACCAGGTCATTGGGAACTGCCGTCGGGTCCGCCATGATATTGATGGTTCGGGCCCGGTCTGCGGCACTGATTCCGGTGGTAATCCCTTCCGCCGCATCCACACTTACCTGGAAGTCAGTTTTAAAACTTTCGCGATTGCGGACCACCATCTCTTCAATCCCCAATTGCTTCAACCGTTCCGAAGTGGTGGGCACACAAATCAATCCGCGCCCGAAGCGTGCCATGAAATTGATGGCCTGAGGCGTCGCAAACTCTCCCGCCATGATCAAATCGCCTTCGTTTTCACGGTCTTCATCATCCACCACAATGGCCATTTTGCCTTTGCGCAAATCGCCGAGGACGGATTCGATCGAATTAAGCCAGTTTTTCATAACCGGGAACAAACTAGCCGTCCTGACCGCAATTTCCAGTAACAAATGCTTTTTAAACGCATTGCTGAAATGCGGCGACCCCGGGACTCACCTTCTCTACTTTGCTTTGACCTTGGAACAGCTATAGTGGCAACCGTGCGCAAACAGAAAATTGCCTCTTTGCATGAATTGACTGAAGGCAAAACCATAAAGTTTGAATTTGCTCTCAAAGGAAAGCCCACCGAAGGCTTTGTTGTTTGTTTTCAAGGCCAGTTGGTCGCCTACGAAAACCGTTGCCGCCACCTGCCCTTATCGCTCGATTACGATGACGGCCGCTTCTTTTCACGGGATGGCAAAAGCTTCGTCTGCCAGACCCACAATGCAATTTACGAACCGCTCACGGGCCTTTGCGTCCGGGGCCCTTGTGAAGGCGCCAGCCTGAAAGCCCTGAAGATTGAAGTCGTCGATGGCGAAGTTTGGCTGGTCGGCTGAGCTTCTCAATTTCGCCGTTCAACTCAAAGCGCCACCGTCACCCAATCAGGGGAATTGCTTCATCCACCAGCATGATCGGGATGTTGTGGCGTATCGGATAAAGATACCTTCCATCCGCTCGCACCAATCCGCCCTCTATAACTTCTCGAATCACCTGACCTCGGCGATTTCGCAAGGCTCCTGTAAAAATCTGCTGATTGATTTTTTCAATCACTGCCGCCTCGGCAACTTTGATATCCTGATAAGTTTCAGGACAACACAATATCCTTAATAATTCCGGATCCACCACGCTGCTTTGCCCTGCCCTCTCCTCAATCCCCAACCTCAATTTTGTCAAACGCTTTAACTCTCGGAGCCCGGGAAATTCCTGATTCTCCACCGTTCCAACCACGGCCCCGTTTCTCAGCCACACCAGTCCACCCGTATAGCCATTCTCCTGGTCCAGATTAACTGCGTTTTCTCCAATCCACTTCCAGGTGTCCGGATGTTCGTCGGGTTCAAGCCAATAAATCTCGAAAGCAGATTCTCCGTTGGCCCAGTCACTTTCCTTTTCCCACTCCTCAAGGTTCCAGAGAACGTAACGGGAGGAACTCGACCATTCGAAATGAACGAAAAGCAGGACCTTATCTGCTTTCAAAACCGCCTTCAGTTCCGCAGATGAATTGATCTGTTTCATGACCGACACCGTCTTCCTTATATTTGGGCGTGCTTAAGTGCCGCCTCATAGACCTGCTTTAGCGAAATTCCCTGCTCCTCTGCAAGCTTTTTGCACGACTCATATTCCGGGGCGGCCTGGACCACCTTGCCATTCAGTTTGCCAAGCTTCACTGTCACCTCGCCATAAGTGGTCTTTACGGTAACAAATTCACGCCGCAATTTACGACGTTCAGCGATGGAACGGCGCACTCCAAATGCACTGGTTTCCCGCAACATCAACTCCGCAAACCTATCCGCCTCCGTTGCCGCACACAAAATCGTCAGCAACACCCCCGGCCGGTTCTTCTTCATCTGGATCGGCGTATGAAAAACATCCAGCGCACCGGCCGAAAATGCCTTCTCCACAAAATGCCCCAACAATTCGGCATTAATGTCATCCAGATTCGTCTCCAGCACGGCAATCGTATCCGTCTCCCAATCGTTCACGCTTGCAGCTTCCGTCGATGATTGCCCCAGAATGGCACGCAACACATTGGGACGGGTCTTGTTGTCCCGAGTACCCAGCCCAAACCCAACTTTCTCTGCCACCAATCCTTGCATCGGGCCAAAACTTTCAGCGAACTCGGCCAACATCGCCGCGCCGGTCGGAGTCACGAGTTCCTGCGGTTCTTCGCATTGGGTTACTCCAATCCCGCGCGCTCCCAAGATCTGCAACGTCGCCGGCGCCGGAATCGGAAACCTCCCATGCGCACAATTAATCCAGCCAAATCCTTCCACCACCGTTCCTGCCAACACTCTCGGTTTGCCCAACATTTCCAATGCAATGCAACCTCCGACAATATCCACAATGGAATCCACCGCGCCGACTTCATGAAAATGCACCTGCTCCGGTGGCAAACCATGTATCTTCCCTTCAGCGACTGCAATCCGCTGAAAAACGGCAATCGTCTTCTCCTTCACCCAATCCGACAATTCACTGTGCCGGACCAATTCCTTGATCTGCGCAAAATTCCGGCTGTGCTCGTGCGATGCTCATGATGTCGTCGTGGGCATGCTCGTGATCATGCGAGTGGGAATGCTCATGCCCCTCCTCGTGTTCATGATGATGGTGACCAGGCTCCTCTTCATGCGAGTGAACATGCTCATGCTCTCCGTGCTGATGCCCATGCTCGTCGGAGCGAGTATGAGAATGCGAGTGTGTGTGTGTCACTCCGCCACTGTGGGAATGCTCGTGTTCGTGCTTATGGTCATGGCCGTGGCCGTGGCCATGCTCATGACTCAAGTGCACATCGAATTTGACCCCATCAATGTTGGCTTTCTGCCCCCGCCGGACATGAAGATGATATCCATCAAGACCCAGTTTCTCCAATTCATGCTCCAACCGATGCTCATCCACACCCAGATCGATCAACGCACCGATCAACATGTCGCCACTGATGCCGCTGAAAATGTCCAGATACAAAGTTTTCATATGTGTCCGCCCGAACAACCACCGCAACTCGGTTCAAATCTTAGACCACCGACTTCATATTTTGTTCCACTAAAGCGTTGATCTGGCTCGCCGCATAGCCGGCGCCAAAACCGTTGTCAATATTTACGACCGTTACTCCACTGCCACAACTATTGAGCATTCCCAGCAGCGCCGCCAGACCGCCAAAACTGGCGCCATAACCCACGCTCGTTGGCACGGCAATAACTGGCTTGGAAACCATGCCGGCAACCACGCTCGGCAATGCCCCTTCCATCCCGGCCACCACAATAATGACGTTTGCGCTCTGAATTAATTCGAGGCGGCCAAACAACCGGTGCAACCCCGCCACCCCCACGTCCGGAATACGATCCACCGTATTCCCCATGATTTCAGCCGTCACCGCCGCTTCCTCCGCCACCGGCAAATCACTGGTGCCAGCGCAAACGACAGCGATTGTTCCAGGCCGCTTGGTATGCGGGCTCTTCTCGAGGGTCACGCAGCGCGCCACGGAATGATGAATCGCCTTCTTGAATTTTTTCCGCAAAGCCCGCGCATGTTCTTCCTGAATTCGCGTGACCAACACGCGTTCTTCGCTTTCCAAAATCTTCGTCGCAATCCCGACCACCTGCTCTGGCGTTTTGCCAGCACCAAAAATGACCTCGGGAAATCCCTTCCTCAGCGCTCGATGCATATCCACCTGCGCAAAACCCAAATCCACCGAAGGCGCCGCCTGGAAAGCGTGCAACACCTTTTCGCGACTGACTCCTCCCGCGCGAAACTTCTCCAGCAGTTTGATGGCTTCAATTGTTGTCACGCTTTAATATTGCCACTGAGTCCTTCCCCGGTCACTAGCGAAAACTAACTTGGCAGCTAATGTTTTTAATGATGTCGGTAAAGTCGATGGCGGTTGGCCCACAGGTACCAAACGATAAAAATGTTCAGGATCAGGATGCTAAAAATGATCCAGGAAAAATGTAGCTGATGCATCAATTCCCTCACTTCGATCGGAATGAAAAAAGCCGATTCCCCAATCGCCAGCCAACCCGCCCAACTCGCGCGAAAGACCAGTCCGATGCCTTCCACGAGCGAGAACAAGCTGTAAATAAAAGTCCCGCGCGCAACCCAGAGCAGGTTGGTGGGTGTGATGTCGCTCAGCTTGTTTGCCAATGTTGAAAAGAACTGTTTCTCCGGATCCAGATGCAGGAACTGCAGCAGGCTCCGAAACTCCTCCGGCAGGTTGTTGTCGGAAAGACTGTACACACCCAGTGCCACCAAGAGGAGAAGTAACCCCTTCAACAACTTGAACCCGATAATAAAGTAGAGCACCGGGGCTCGCTTTTTTATCGGCTGTTCCTTCAGCTTCTGCTCAGCCTGTGCCATTTATCGAACCCTCTGCAACAGCATAGGCAACAACTCGTCAATCTTCACACGGGTCTGCTGCATTGTATCCCGATCGCGCAAAGTCACGGTGTTCAGCAACTCCGGCTTCTCTCCCAGCGTATCAAAATCGATGGTCACACAGAACGGCGTGCCCGCTTCGTCCTGACGACGATACCGGCGCCCAATCGCTCCACCATCATCATAAAACGCGTTCATTTCACGACGCAGCAATTCAAATACTTCCCGCGACTTCGCCACCAACTCCGGCTTGTTCTTCAGCAGTGGCAAAACTGCCACCTTAATTGGCGCAACCCGTGGATGGAACCTCATCACCACGCGCGTCTCCGCCTTGCCCTTATCATCAGTGACTTCTTCCTCAGCATACGCATTGCTGATCAACGCGAGGATCAATCGGTCCACACCCGCCGACGGCTCAATCACGTGCGGGATATACTGTCCCTTCGCCAAACCTTCAGCATCTTCCTTGGCTTTCTTCGCTGCCTTCTCCGAATCCATGCCGGTTTTGGTCAAATACCTCGCCCGCGCCTCGTAGTAGCGCTTGGTCAACTCCTGCTTCTTGACGTCGTCCAACTTCGCCCAGGCCGCGCGCAAATCATCATCAAACACTCCCATCGGCTTGCGCGAAAAACGTTCATGCTGGCTCAAATCAAAATCACTTCGCGCCGCAATCCCTTCCAATTCCTGCGTGCCGAACGGGAACTTGAACAGCAAATCCACCGTCGCCCGCGCGTAATGCGCCAGTTCCTCCGGCTTCTGCCAATACTCTTCCAACGTCGTGCGTGGCAAACCAATGTTGTCGTAAAACTTAATCCGCTCTTCTACCCAATATTGATGCCACATCTGCCAACCCCAGTTCGACTGTGGCTCGCCCGGATGCCCCTTCGTCTCCGGTTTCGCCACGGTGCCACTAATCGCCTCGATGGCTTCATCCGGCTTGATAAAAAATTCCAATTCCATCTGCTCGAACTCACGCGAGCGGAAGGTAAAATTACGCGGCGTCACTTCATTGCGAAAAGCCTTGCCCACCTGCGCAATCCCAAACGGCACCTTCTGACGCGACGTCTCCAGCACATTCTTGAACTGCGCAAAAATCGCCTGCGCCGTCTCCGGACGCAGATAAGCGACATTCTCCTCGCTCTCCACTGGCCCCACGTAGGTCTTGAACATCAAATTGAAAGGACGCGCTTCACTGAGCATCACGTTGCTCTCAGGATGAAAATCGACGGAATTCTCCACCGCTGATGTTGCTTCACCGATCAATTCAATCCCGGCCAGGTCCTTCATCCCAGCATCAATAGACCCCAAAGCATAAAATTCCTTCGCCTTCTTGCGCGCACTCTCCGGGTGTTCCCCCTTCTTCAACAAAAATGCAAATGCCTTCTCAACCGTAAATCCCGTCGCCTTCGCCTTGGCCCCAGTAAACCGATAGACCACGCCCGACACCGGATCCACCTGGTCCGCTCGAACCCGCTTCCTCGTCATTGGACACTCCCGCATCATGTCCGCAAAAGTATCCACATGCCCCGACGCCCGCCAAATATCCGGCGACATGATGATCGTCGCTTCCAGCCCGACCACATCCTCCCGGAACCGCGTCATCGAGGTCCACCAGAGTTCTTTCACATTCCGTTTCAACTCCGCGCCCAACGGACCGTAATCCCAAAAACCATTGATGCCCCCGTAGATCTCGGAGGACTGAAACACGAATCCCCTGCGCTTGCAGAGCGATACAATCTTTTCCATCAATTCATTGGTCTTTGGTTCGGCCATAAGAACAGGCAGTTTTCTTTAACGAAAGCCTCATGTCAAGGGAACGGAACAACACCCCGCCACCTTCATTTCATCCTTCGATGATAAGATTTTGATTGAACCAGCCATCTAACACCTTTCCATAAAAAATTTTCTACCGTTATCTGGCGTTATCCACCGTTATCCACCGTTATGTGGCGTTAGACCCATCCATTCGAAAATCGAAACTCGCCATTCGAAATTTCCTGGGCCTTCCGATACCTTCCGTTGGCTTCCGTTGGCTTCCGTTGGCTTCCGATACCTACCGAACTCATTACCTCCACTACCTGCAGAACATGCTCGCCAGCAACGAACCATGCGCGTTGAGACCAACTGGCCCAATCCAAACCTGACGCGCATCTCCAATGCTTTTATTTTATACATTTCCGCAATTTCCTCTGAGTGTGCATTCATCATTCCTTTCCAACTTTTTCAATCCGAGATAACCCGAGTTAGGGCGAGATAGCGCGAGATAACCCGAGATAACCCGAGATAACCCGACTTTCCTTTTAAGGCCACGCGGGGTGAAGTGGCAAACTCGCACGGGACTGC
>NZ_ABOX02000085.1 GCF_000172555.1 Pedosphaera parvula Ellin514 | reverse complement strand
CCATGAACGTTTCAACTTTCTGACGCATGGACTTAAATTCGGGCTGATCAAGAATGGCCTGGCAAAGTTCCCTGGTCTTTTGTGTAACGATGCTTTCTTCGATTTGAGTTTGCATAATTTGGTTTATTGCGCTGCCAGGCGTCCGCTTGCGGTTGCAACAAGTCAGCGGACTATAATACAACACAAGCGAGGTGAAAAATCAACTTATAGTTCGATTCAAGCGACTGAGGCAGGATTGATAAAGGAAACAGACATTTTTACTGGTTGTAACCTTGGGAAAACTGTATGTGTCATGAAGGTTGGTAATTTATGAGGAGTTATAAAATCTTTTTTGGGCTGCTCTTATTTGTCTGCAAGCTGGCATTGCCATGCCATGCGGAGGACGGCAGTTTGGATCAGGGGCTATTGGCTTATCTGCCTTTAAAGCAGGATTTGCTGAATCACTCAGTGGCCAAGCTCAAAATCAAGCGGCACGGGACGGTTGAGTTGCGCGATGGGGCTGCGTATTTTGATGGCAAAGAGAGCTGGTTGGATATCCCGCATATTGATCTTTCGGGCAGGCCTTTCGCGGTTTCAATGTGGATCAAGATCACCGGCAGCAAACCGATGTATGGGCTGGTTGCCCAAAGAGGTGACAATACTCCAAACCAATGGCTGCACTTGATGCTGCGGGGTGGACGGCAACCGTATTTGGGGTTTCTTGTAAACGATGCCATTTCTCCGAGGGATATTGCCTTGAACACGTGGGCTCATCTGGTTTTTCAATACAATGACGGGAATCAGGAGATTTGGGTGGACGGACAGTTGCTTTGTGCGCGAAAGAGCATTGCTTACGAAGGTAAGAAGGGGCCGACCGCGATCGGTAAGAGTCCGAATTGGAACAACGTTCCTTCGAAAAACTTTGAAGGCTATATCAGAGACGTTCGGTTTTATGGCCGGGCATTGGCCCCGAACGAGATTTTGACTCTTAACCAGTTGGAGAACTATTCGTTGCCAGGCATGAATCCTGCCAACAAAAACAAGAAGATCCTCCTCACAGCAAACAAACCAGACGAAGCGCTTTCAAACGCTTTAGCTGCTCAAGTAGGCATTCCATTTTTATCGATTGAAGGCAGGAAGTTGGTAATCACTGGTGAAGCTGGACAGATTTATGAAGTGCAGGCGAGTTCGGATCTGTTTCAGCCGTGGCAGCCATTGGTATCATTGACGAATGTAACCGGCGTTGTTGAATATACCGATATGGCGGCACCTGACGTGGCGCAGCGCTTTTATCGTATCAAGGTGCAATGAGAGCTGCACAGCACAGCAGCGGATTTAGCTGAGTGGCTTCAACTTCATTTCATTCGGTAACCAACATTGACGTCTTCCGTTTCGAAGCGGATAATAAATAAGAGGTTGGGAGTAACACCGAGAAGAAAGGAAATTGGATGGAGTTATTCATTCTGCGTCATGCGATTGCGGAGGACAGGACCTTGCATCCTGTTCGCAACGACAGCGAGCGTCCGCTCACTGCCAAGGAGAAAAGAAGATGTGGCGGGTGACCAAGGGAATGAAAGCACTCGACCTCTCGTTTGATCTGATTCTTTCAAGTCCGTTTGTTCGGGCAAGGAGGACAGCAGAAATTGTAGCGGAAAGTTTTCACCTGCCAAAGAAGCTGGAATTTTCTCAGAATCTGGTGCCAGACGGAAATGCGAAGGAATTAATCGAGGAAATAAAGCTGCAACATGGGAAAAGTAAAAAGATTTTGCTGGTGGGGCATGAACCCTATTTAAGCCAATTGGTGTCGCTGCTAATTTCCGGGGACTCAAGCATTGCGATCACGTTGAAAAAAGCGGGTTTATGCAAGTTGTCGGTGGATGTTCTGAAGTATGGCCAATGCGCCACCTTGGAATGGCTGATAACGCCGGGGCAGCTAAGACGGGTTCAGTGAAAGAGAAAACTGGTTCAGAATGAAGGGTTGAATAAAGCTGAATCAGGTGCGTCGAAAATGCTGTGAAATACGATGCGAAAAGTGTCGAGACTGGAGCCGGGCAGTCGAATTGCCGGCGTGAAAATCATGAACGCCACGCCGTTCCTCGCGCCATCAGTTTTGGGATGTATCGCACGATTTCGAACCGTACTGGTCCCCGACGATTGTTTGTTACCCGCAGCGGGGCCATGCTCCCCATAGTGAAATCTGAAGTTGAGAGGCCGAACGCGATTTTACGCGTGGTTTCCAGCTACAGCTAATCTGCGGAGCCCTCCGTACAACTCCGTACATAAATCCGTATTCGCTCTGTTTGCACTATTTTATTAAGCTGCGATGATTTACACGTATGCAAAGTGCACCAGTAACCATTACGAAGCACCAATCAGCAGACCTGCCTTTGGCCTTGGGGTCAGAATTCAGCAAGCCATGCGGTCGTTTGACAAGAAACTCAGATGTCATAACTCCTTCAAGGGCAGGGGTAAAGGAAAGAAAAAGGCGAAATATGTATAAGAAAGAACAGTTAAAGGGTTTGTACTTCGCACGTACATTTTTGAATGGTTGCCTTTTGGCCGGCGTTTTGTGCATTTCTTTACCTGCCAAGGCTTCGGACACCGTCACCCCCGCGAAACCCATCGTCTCCACGGCAGCCCCCCTGGATGGGAAACGTTTTTATGCGTTGGGAATGATCGAGACGGGGAACAACGATTACCTGGTTGGCAGCATTGGGGAAGTCAGTCGTTATCAGATTCATCCCCAGGTTTGGAAGAATTATTCATCTTCAACAGAATATGTGAACCCGGCAGTGGCGCGCCGGGTGGTGCGCCAGCATTGGGATTACCTGGCAAAATATTTTAAGGAGAAGACCGGGCGTGAACCACAGGATTTCGACATGTATGTGATGTGGAATACCAGATTCGGATATTACGCAAAAAAAGGATTCGATGTTAGCAAACTGAATCCCGTGGTGAAGGAACGTGCAGAACGGTTCGTGAACCTGGTAAATAAACGGGACATTCCCGCACGGGAATTGATCGCAGCGAATTAAGTTTGGTCGAGGCATTTGAGCAAAGGGCAACCTTATGGGTTGCCCTTTCATTTTTAGGAGGGTTGTTCTTTTGTGGGCTCCATACTAGAGTTCCGAAAGAGAAGTGTTATGAAGCGGATCCTTTTTTTAGTGTTGCTTGGTTTGATGCTGTCGGGATTTTCCACCAAGGCGGCGGAGGCAGGCGATAGGATTCTCGGCATCTGGCATACGACAGATGACAAAAGTCAGGTGGAAATCTTCAAGGAGAAGGACAAGTATTACGCCAAAATTCTAAGCCTGAAGGAGCCAAATTGGCCAGCGGGCGACGTGGAAGGAATGGCTGGCAAGCCAAAGAATGATCGCGGTAATCCAGATCCAAAGTTGCGTGGACGGCCCATTGTGGGCATGCAATTCATGAATGGATTTGCCTATTCAGGAAAGAACAAGTGGGTAAATGGAACAATTTACGATCCGGAATCAGGCAAGACCTACAAATGCAAGATGACGCTTAGCGATGACAAGCATTTGGAAGTGCGGGGATTTATCGGGATATCAATGCTTGGTCGAACGGTGGTTTGGACGAGATAGTGGCTACCCGGTTGCCAGCTTCTTTTCAGAACTTCCTTGTATTAATGACCTTAACTCATGTCGTTAGTCAGTAATTCCGGGATCAGAAACCTCCCCAAATAGCCAGTGCCCCAGTGATAAAGACCTCGTGAGCAGTCGCCTTCGGACTCATGTCCGGCAGGGATTAATGGAGGATTGACAGGAACAAAGTTCAAAATTCATTGATTTACGAGTGTTTTAATTAATAAAGCCGCTTGATTCGGAAGCCAGACCGCGCAAACTTATGGGCTTTGCATGTTGACTATTTCGCAGATTAGCAAGTCCTTCGGCGGACGCACGTTATTTGAAGACGTGACGCTGCAGGTAAACCGTGAAGATAGAATTGGTTTGGTCGGTCCAAACGGAGCAGGGAAGTCCACGCTCTTCTCTCTGATTTTGCAAACCGAATCGCCCGACGACGGGCAGATTACGTTTCAAAGAAACGTGACGGTTGGCTTTCTTCCGCAGGAGAGCGCACCCGCAGGCGACGAAACCGTGCTTGAGTTGGCCACGGCAATTACTCCGGAGATTGTGAAGTTGCAGAAGCTCATCAAAGCGTGGGATTCGGACCATCCGACGGAAGTGGAACATCACGACGATGCGCACGCGCGGTTTGATGAATTGGGCGGTTACCAGTTGGAATCCAAAGCCAAGCAAATTTTGTCCGGGTTAAGTTTCCGGGAAAAAGATTTTAATCGTCCCGCCCGTGAGATGAGCGGAGGCTGGGTCATGCGCGCGCATCTGGCGCGATTGCTCGTGCAGGAACCGGATTTATTGATGCTGGACGAACCGACGAACCATCTGGATTTGGAAGCGTTGCTTTGGTTCCAGGAATATTTGCAAGGTTATCCCGGAGCGATTCTGATGATTTCGCACGATCGCGAATTTCTCAATCAACTGGTGAGCAGCATCGTGGAGATCCGCCAATCACAAATTTTTCAATATCGCGGCAACTACGAAGATTACCTGGTGCAACGTGAGGCAAACGAGGAGCGATTGCTGACCGCATATAAGAACCAGCAAAAGGAAATTGCCCACTTGATGGAGTTCGTGGAGCGTTTCCGGGCCAAGGCGAGCAAGGCTGCGCAGGCGCAGAGCAAGCTAAAGCAGATTGAGCGCATGGAAAAACTCGAGGCGCCGGAAAGCGAAAATAAAAAGATCAGCTTTACTTTTCCGCAACCGCAGCGAAGCGGACTCAAGGTGATCACGCTGGAAGCAGTGCATCATGCGTACGGAGACAATGTGGTTTACAGCGGGATCGATTTTCAAGCTGAGCGCGGGCAGCGGACGGTGTTGGTCGGGCCAAATGGCGCCGGGAAGTCGACGCTGTTAAAAATATTGGCTGGCGCATTTCCATTGCAGGGAGGTACCCGCGAACTGGGGCATAATGTAAAAGCCGGCTATTACTCCCAGTATCGGGTGGAAATGCTGGAACCACGGCGGACGGTCCTGGAAGAGGCATTGGATACGCCGCAGCGCATTACTGAACAATCGGTGCGAACACTCCTTGGTTGCTTTTTGTTCCGAGGTGACGACGTTTTCAAGAAGGTAAGCGTGTTGAGTGGTGGTGAGAAGAGCCGCCTGGCGCTGGTGAAATTGTTACTGGATCCCCCGAACTTGCTGTTGATGGATGAGCCCACCACTCATTTGGATATTCCCAGCATCGATGCACTGATCGAAGCGCTGAAGCAGTTCTCGGGGACGGTGATTTTCATCAGTCACGATGTGTATTTTATTCGAGCATTGGCTAACCATGTAGTGCATGTCAATGCCGGTCGGCTCACCCATTATGCGGGTGATTACCAGTATTACCTGGACAAAACCAAGGCGACATCCGCACGCGAGGCGTTGACGGCTGGCGCCAAGGTCGAAGTTGTGCGACAAGATCCCACCGAGAAGGCCAGTTTCAAAACCAAGGAGCAAAAGCGCCAGGAAGCAGAAGAACGCCAGGCCCGATCCCGTGAGCGCAAGGATCATCAGCAATTAGTGCACAAGCTGGAGAAGGAAATACATGCGCTGGAGCAAAAACAGGTGGAACTGACGGCGGAATTGGAAAAGCCCGAGACTTACCAGACAGCCGGGCGGGCGATGGAGATCAACCGCGAGCTCGTACATGTCCAGGATAAGCTGGCGGAACTGACGCCGAAATGGGAGCAGGCTTCGTTGAAATTAGAGGCGTCGGCATAATCGCCACGAAAAAGTAACCAAAAAGTTTTTGCTCCCCAATAAAGGGAAGTTCATGCTCCATTACATGCATCGAATTTTGTTAAAGACTTCAGGCTGCGTGTTGTTGTTATTGTTGTTCGGCGGATTAGTAACTCCAGTGGTGCATGCGGCTGGCCAGGCCAAACATGTGGTGGTGGTCGTCTGGGACGGAATGCGCCCCGATTTTGTTTCACCGGAGAATACACCCAATCTATGGAAGCTGGCCGCAGATGGTGTTACTTTTGCAAATCATCATCCCGTTTATCTGAGCGCAACGGAAGTAAATGCCACAGCGATTGCGACCGGAGGTTATCCTGGCAACAGTGGAGTGATTGCGAACAAGGAGTATCGTCCGGAAATTGATGTCAGGAAAATGATTCACATGGAAAGCGTGGATTCGATTCGTAAGGGAGATGAAGTTACGGGCGGACACTATATCCACATGAAGACCACAATTGAGGCATTGCAACAGGCGGGATTAACCACAGCGGTTGCAGGATCGAAACCGGTGGCAGTTCTGCACGATCGGTATGAAAGACCGGAAACGGCAAAAAACAGGACTTTCTTTGCTGGAAACTCACTACCGAAGGGTTTTTCGAGTGAACGAGTTCGGATTCAGGGGGCGTTTCCTTCCGAAGGAGCAACTTCACCGACTCGCAATGATTGGACCACCAGGGCCTTGATAGAGGGAATGTGGAAAGATGGAGTTCCGGCCTACACGGTGCTCTGGATGAACGAGCCGGATTGGTCCCAGCATAAAAGCGGTCCCGGTTCTCCGATGGCGATGGCCGCCATCAAAAACGCGGATGAGAATTTGGGACGCGTGCTGGCGGCATTGAAGGAAAAAGGCGAATTGGAGCGAACAGATATCATGCTGGTCTCCGATCATGGATTTTCAACCATCGGTGAAAGAATCAACCTTGCTGAATCATTGAAAAAGGGCGGCTTCAAAACCCTCACTGAGTTCAAGGGAAACCCCGAGAAGGATGAGATCATGGTGGTGAGCAATGGTGGGTCCTATCTCTTCTACGTCATTGGGCATGACAAAGGGACCATTTGCCAATTAGTGGAGTATTTACAGAAACAGGCATATTCAGGAGTGGTTTTTACCCGTAATCCGATGCCCGGAACCTTTACCTTTGCACAAGCCCGGCTGGATTCTCCTACCGCGCCGGATGTTTTGCTTTCAATGCACTGGACCGACGAGACGAATAGCTTTGGGACGAAAGGTATGCTGACTTCCGGTGTGTATGATTATGGCGATAGAGGGATGCATGTGAGTCTTTCGAAGTATGATATGCATAACACCTTGATCGCCGCCGGGCCGGATTTCCGCAGGGGAGTGGTAAGTCAACTGCCCAGTGGCAACATGGATATTGCGCCGACTGCTCTTTGGATTTTGGGAGTGAAAAAGCCGATGGACGGGCGCGTGTTGAGCGAAGGCATGATTGGTTCCGCAGCAAAATTGAAATCCTATGAACCCAGGCGGCTTGAGGCTTCGGCCAAAGTGGGAGAGACAACATGGCATCAGTATCTCAATTTTACGGAGGTAAACGGAGAGACGTATTTGGATGAAGGCAACGGATGGGTCGGCAGTAATTAGGTTCTGAGCGGGACCTTCACCGTTGTTGGTTGGTTCTCCAAAACTCAACAACCTCCTGCCACCAAGCTTCCGGCTGGAGTTGGACATCGTTGTGTCCGGCGTTAGGCATCAGCCAGAGTTTCTTGGGGCCGGCATATCCGTCGTGAAGCTTACGACCAAACTTGCTGGGAACAACTGTGTCCTGACCAGCCAACAGGATGCCAATGGGGCCATGGTAATTTTGAAGATATTGATCTGAAGGGAATTTGTCCCAGAGCATCCACCTGACCGGAAAGATGGGCATATGGTTCTGAGCCACATCAGACATGTTGTTATAGGGCGCGATCAGGAGCAGGCCATGGACAACCTGTGGA
The DNA here is from genome assembly GCF_000172555.1 of Pedosphaera parvula Ellin514. Taxonomy (NCBI): domain Bacteria; kingdom Pseudomonadati; phylum Verrucomicrobiota; class Pedosphaerae; order Pedosphaerales; family Pedosphaeraceae; genus Pedosphaera; species Pedosphaera parvula. The sequence continues at coordinate 9,029 of NZ_ABOX02000085.1, read as the reverse complement.
TTGGTTCCGGCCAGGTAAGCAGCGACGCCGGTACCGAGTGATTCGCCAATGACATAAACCGGAACGTCCTGCTTCAACAGGCTGATGGCTTCGGTGGCGGACTGAAAAAAACTTTGCTGGCTGGGAGTGCCCGCCCGGCCACCGTAGCCGGGATATTCGAGGATGTAGATGTCGCATGATTGAGCGTGCTGCAGTCCATCTGCGTAATCCATCCGGTCAATGGCACTGCCGGCATTGCCATGCACGATTAAAATCTGTGCCTGAGCCTTGGTCGAGCGCGCCAATTGCTTCCAACCAATGATCTGACCAGCGGGGCTTTTCCATACTTCGAAGTTGTGAGCTTCAGCGGCTTTTAATTGCGCCGCGAAGGGCCAGTCGGCCGGAAAATAAATCATTTTGCGTTGGGCCAGGAAAACAATCGCGAGCAACACGAGATAAATGCCGAAAAGAATTTTGATCAACAGCAGCATTCTCTTTGTCCATTTCGACTTTGGCACAACTCCTTTGATGGATGGCGGTCTTTCAGTTGATTGAGTGCGGCTCACTTTTCAACCTAAAGAAGCGGAGTTTGCCCGCGTGGTCAAGCCTGATACCAGGATAGCCGGCGGATGGTTTTGTTCGCTGGACATAGGTAGAGCACCGATACCAAGAGTAGTGGCAAACCCCATGGATTTCACAGACAATTTTTTCAACAATGTGGCACTTTGTCATTTCTGAGGAGTATTGACTCTGACTGGCAGAAGCCGACTGAGCCAAAGACGTACATTGTTGGGCCAGATATGGACCATAACAAAATCAAACGTCTGCATTTATGAAAGAACTTACACGTCGAAGCTTCATTGGAAAGTCCGCCCTGGCAGCGGCAGCAGTCCCAGTGACGGGCAGCTTTCTTATATCACATGCAAATTCTGTTCGGGCGTCAGTGGTGGGGGCAAATGAACGAATTCGTTTGGGAGTGATCGGCTCAGGTGGCCGGAGTAGAGAAGTACTGAGTGCCTTTTTGACGAACGCCGACATGGATTGTCCGGTCATCTGCGATGTGGATGAGCAGATGAGTGCAAAGGGAGTCGCACTGGTGGAAGGGAAGAGGGGGCATCGGCCTGAAACGGTTGTTGATTTTCGGAGTGTACTGGAGCGCAAGGATATTGATGCGGTACTGGTCGCAACGCCTGATCATTGGCATGCGTTGCCAACCGTGTATGCCTGTCAGGCAGGTTTCGATGTCTATGTGGAGAAGCCTTTGGCAAAGAGCATTGATGAGGGCAGGGCGATGCTGGAGGCATCGAAGCGCCATAACCGTGTGGTGCAGATGGGGACGCAATATCGAAGTGGGACTCATTATCGCGATGCGGTGGAGTTTGTGCAGAGCGGCAAGCTGGGAAAGGTGGGATTGGTCAGAGGGTGGGCTTATCTGGACTGGTTGGGCAGTGTGGGTAATCCGGCGAACTGTCATCCGCCGGCGAATGTGGATTATGAGATGTGGTTGGGACCAGCGCCGGAACGGGAGTTCAATCCGAACCGTTTCCACTTCAATTTTCGTTGGTTTTGGGATTATGCGGGTGGATTGATGACGGACTGGGGAGTGCACTTGATCAATGTGATGATGTGGGCGATGGGGCCGGATCAGCCGAAGACCGTTTATTCGACGGGTGGTAAGTTAGTGTTGCAGGACAATTCAGAAACGCCTGATACGCAGATTGCAGTTTATGAGTTCCCACATTACACCATGATTTGGGAGCACAAGGTGGGATGCAACAACGGATTAAACGGACACGCCTGGGGTATTGCCTTTACTGGCAGTGAGGGAACGTTGCTTCTGGGAGATTTTGGCTGGGAGGTCATTCCTGAACGCAAGACACAGAGTTTGGCAGCGGCGAAACATAAAGCCGGACCCGATTCCATTTTTCCGCATGTGAGAAATTTTTTGGATTGCGTTAAGAGCAGGCAACAGCCGGTTGAAAATCTGCATGTGGGACATGCGGTGTCGTCAGTTGCGCATTTGGGAAACATTTCCTTGCGCACGGGCGAGAAGTTGGACTGGGATCATCAGGCCGAGCGGATCACCAGCTGTAAGGCGGCGGATGAACTGGTGGGAGTGACGTATCGCAAGCCATGGACCCTTCCATATATGCGAAGGGCTTGAAATCCTCCGGGTCTGGATGGCAAAAAGGCCCGGCAGAAAATCTGACCGGGCCTAAGATGGTTTTAAGTGGTAATTAAAGGAGTGAAGCGATGTACTTTTCCAGTTTCGTTGCATCGGCTGCGAACAGGCGAATGCCTTCGGCTGTTTTCTCGGTGGCCATGGCATCTTCGTTCAGCAGGTAACGGAACTTCTTTTCATCAAGCACGAGCCTGGTGATGCTTGCATTTGCAGCCATCTCGGGACTCAGTTTGCGTTCAACGGGGTCGGTGCTGTTGCGCAACTCGGCGAGCAGATTGGGACTGATGGTCAGGAGATCGCTACCGGCGAGTTCGAGAATCTCACCTTTGTTGCGGAAACTGGCGCCCATGACTTCGGTTTGATAACCGAACTTCTTGTAATAACTGTAGATCTCTTTGACTGACTGCACGCCGGGATCTTCGGCGGGAGAATAATCCTTGCCAGTCTTGGCCTTATACCAATCCAGAATGCGGCCAACGAAGGGAGAGATCAGCCTGGCTTTGGCTTCAGCGCAGGCGACTGCTTGTGCCAACGAAAAGAGAAGGGTCATGTTACAATTAATGCCTTCCCTCTGCAGAACTTCTGCCGCGCGGATGCCTTCCCAGGTGGAGGCGATCTTGATAAGGATACGTTCCTTGGAAATGCCCTTTTTTGAGTAGAGGTCGATAAAGCGATGGGCCTTGTTAACCAATCCTTCGGTATCGAAGGAAAGATTGGCGTCGGTTTCCGTTGAGACACGACCGGGAACGATCTTGAGGATTTCCACGCCGAAAGCGACGAGGAGATTATCCATAATATCACTGAGAGCTTGCTGGCCGGAGAGCCCTGACTTCTTGCTTTCAGCAATCACTTTATCCAGTAGTTCTTTATAAGCCGGCATTTGGGCGGCTTTAAAAATCAGCGAAGGATTGGTGGTGGCATCCTGTGGTGCGAATTCCTTGATGGTGCCGAAGTCGCCAGTATCAGCAACAACCCTTGTAAATTTCTTGAGCTGATCGAGCTGAGTAAGCGACTGAGAAGTGGCCGTTTTATCTAATTGAGCTGTTGGACTCATAATTCAAAATGATTTCGAACTGCCTTTCGACAGATAAGTTGTAGTATCTTGAACGCCAAATCAATGCTAATTGGCTGCGTTCAATTGTGAGATACGGAACTTGGTTCCTCTTTATTTTGAGGAATACCTTCAATAAAATAATAAGGAGCCATGTGAGGACGAGTTGGGGAAAGTTTTTGTCCTTCTCTCGGCCAGGTAAAGTGGCAATCCCGACAATAGTATTCTCTTGGGATGATATGTAGCGCGGCAGCCAAACCGCCAAATAGATTAGGCAGTACTGAGCGACGGGTGAGTTGTGGAAATTCCACGCGGGAAGAGTGACATTCAGGGCAGCGGATGGCGTCACGCAGAGCCCCATCTGCTTTGTCCCATTCCTTAATCAACTCGGAAGCTCTTTCATAGTCTGGCCTGTGGACCCTGACATGAACGGCAGCCAACGGTTTGGCTACGTACCAGAGTCGTTCCATAATGGCTTCGACATGGATTTCAGCCCGGATACCAGCCTCCACCAACCGTTTCTTTAGTGGCTCGGCCTTCTCCCTTTCATTGTAAGTCGCTATAATTACCGTGTCATCCATGTTTCAAACTAGCCCTCTAGCAACCTAAAATCAACTGGGTGGAAACAGGCAGATGTGACAAACCATCATGGGGGCGATGACAGTATACTTGGGGGTGTCCTTGGGACGTAGTAAGAGGGAAGCGGCGAAGGTGTGGGTGGGATTAGGATCCTCTGCCCGCGTTGAATAACATTCGGATTGAGATTTGGATTCGCGCCCAAAATCTCCGGTATAGTGCTGCCGTATTGCAAGGCGATCTGGTCCAAAGTTTCACCACCCCTGTAGGAATAGATGAGCGGTGGAAGCGGAGGTGGAGTCGGTGTAGTTGGAGCAGGCGGCGGGGCCAGTCCCAGTACCTGGTCGCTGGCTTGTTTCTGCTGTTGATTGATGGCTGCGAGCTGTGAGGCTTTTTCCTCATCCGAAAGTGTGGGGTCATTTTGGATACGGCTTTGCTCCTGGGCGGTGGCCTGATTGATTTGATAGACGGGTTGAACAGCGGTTGCAGGCGCTCCTGCCTGCTGCGCCGCGTTCAGGGCATCAGCGTACGAAGCATCGCGAACGCCCTGATACGTTTGGAAACGATCAGCCCCCAGGATTGTGCGGATCGCCAGATCACGTTGTTGTTGGAGTTGGGCGCGCTGCTGTGCGGTAGTCGAATCATTTCCAGTGAGTGACTGGAGCTGCCGCTCGATGGAATCTGTGGTGCGAAAAATGTTTCTAAACTCGTCTGCTGAAACGTTCAGTGACTGCAATTCAGTTCGAAGAGTAGTGGCTGTTTGCGAATAACGGAGGAGAAATTCTTCGAGTTGCGCCGGATTCAGGACTTTGGAGAGGTCCTGCCGGGTTTGTTCGCGTATTTTGGCCAGTTCTGCCGAATCGGGTGGTATGTTCTGTTCACGTGCAGCGTCCACAAGTGCGGCGGTTTGTTGTTGAGAGCGGAGAGCAATTTCCTGAACGGATGCTTTGGCATCCGGAGAGAGGTCGCTTAGCATGGGGCCATTAAGTGCAACCACCTTGGGAGACTGATTGGTTGGATTGTTGGCATCCCAGTCGGGGCCGAGCAGGTTGGCAAGCGTGGCACGACGTTCCTGGTCCAGGACGTTGAGCTTTCCAGTAACGGCAGGGTCAGGGTCTTTGCGCCACCATTGTTGATCTGCGGTCAGAGCCTGATTCTGTTTCTTTTTCGCGTAAACCTGATTGATGTCGGCAACAATGATGTCCCGGATGGTGGATTCGGGACAGCCGATGTCGCGAAGGTTTTTAATGTAGGCCTGGTAATCAGGAGATTCCAGTTCGTCCCATGAAAAAAATTGGCGGCGCAGTATTACCTTGGGCTTGCCATTGGTGGAATCACCGCCTGGGTTCGGTTCGGCGGCGCCAGCAAGGTTGTTGGTTGAAACGCCGTGTCGCGGGACAAGAAGAGTGATAGCCAGTACCAAGTTCAAGCCGACCGAGGCAATCAGGAACATGCGCATGCGCATAAGCATGTTTACTCGAAAAAGGGGTTTTCAGCAAATCGAAAATCAGGTGGATTCACCCCATTCGAAAAGCGGTAAACCGGTGGTCACAAATAGACAGCGAGTCGGAGCCAAAGAAAAGCGCTATTCGACACCCTCAGCCTTGCGGTCGCGTTCCTTGGAGACTGCATCAAGGCGATCGAGGTAGTCGTTTAAGGCACCTTCGAGGTTATGCGATTTCTTCTTGGAATGGATGTTCATCACGCAACGGACGGTGTGGAGCGGCATTTTCAGGTGAATGTCAATGGGAGCCGATTCACCGGGGTCCATTTTATCCAATTCGTAGAAGTTGGTCATATCAAGACCAAGGAAGGTGCCATCGGGCGCAAAATAGGAGACATCGCATTTTATTTCCTCCAGAGGAGAGTTGGATTGATTGCGAATGTGGCCTTGCAGACGCCAGTCCTGTTGAGGCTGGGTGGCATCGTTCATAACGCGCATAATGGCGTTTTCGACGATGAGGTTTGGGGAAATGTGGCCGTGCTCGAATTGTGGCGGTGCATCCAGTGGCATAACAACTATTTACAATCGTTCGTTACGAAAGACGCTACGCCGGGAATGGGGAGTTGTCCAGTGGAGGGAAAAGTTTGCGAATTTTGATTTGCGATTTGCGAATGGGGCTGGAAGAGATTTAGAACCCCGAGTTTTAGTATTCAGCAGCAACGGGAATGACGCATTTATGAATGACGCAAGTATCTGTCATGTATTCTGCTTCCGCAGTTTTTCGCGGATCACAACGGAGATGACTTGCAGGGCGCTGGCAAAGCCGATCGTGATGAGGAGGAAGAGCCATGAGGGGATAAAATCCAACAGGAGTGCGAGGGCCGAAAGAGCAGCGGTGATGGCCCAGATCAGCAGCAGGATTTTGAGCGCTTTGGATTTGGGAAGGTACAAGAGCTTTTCATCTGAACCAGGTTTCCAATCCATGATGTTCCAGATCATGATGACTGAAAAGACTGCGACGAAAATGGTGCTAAGGTTCATGGCCAATCAGACAATATTTTAGTTTGCAGTCGATGTCGAGTTTGACCTGCCCGCAAGCAAAGACCAATCAGGTTGAAATCATTAAGGTGGTAAAGTTGATTTTCACCGCAGAAAAAATACCCGTGAATAAAAGTTGCTCTTTGAAGGTCATTCTTTGCACTTGCCATTACGTATAAAAACAGCAAGAAAGTGTTAACAAGCAATTGTCTGTTCCGCTGCCGGGCCACTATTTTACCGTGCAAACATATTTTATTAACCCAATTTTCAGAGCCGTCGTCGCAATTGCGCTCTGCCTGACGTTAACTGAAAATTGCTCTTTCGCGATTGAGAATGATAAGCCGGGTCCGCTTGTGGTTCAGACGGGGAAGGATGATGGGTGCGTCTACTTTTGGCTGGAGACCTCACTCAAGCGTGTTTTTCCTCATTCCCAACCTGGTAATGCTCATCTGCGACTCCTCGCAGCGCGCAATGGGAAAATCGCATTCCAAGCCTGCCTTAAGAGTCACCAACTCGGAGAGCTTACTGCGGAATGTCGGGTTGAAGGTGCGGAAGGGTTTAAGCCGCGCATTCGTTACGTAGGATTCGTGCCGATGCATCATCTGACGCCCAACACGGCGCTGAGTGAACTGGATGGCGTAGATCAACTGCCGGGACTGGTTCCGGATCCGTTATTCCCATTTACAAAGGTGACCAGCATCGGGCCAGGCGAGAGCCGGTCTTTCTGGATTACGCTAAACATTCCTGCTGATGCCAAGCCTGGGTTGCATGAATTTAAAGTTCATCTTTCAAGCAACAATGGGAAGCAATCGTGGATTTGCCTGTACAATTGGAAGTCAGCGAACTGGTGATTCAACCGCGGAAGGATTTCGAGGTGATCATGTGCGCGGTGAGCAACTGGATATTACAAGACCGGGATGTTTGACAACCGCTGGTGGGAGATCACCAGGGCCCAATTGGAGGACATGCTTGATCACGGTTCCGATGTCGTTTACGTGCCGGTGTTTTTCGATCGCCGCGAGACGTTCAAGCGTCCCTGCCAGCTGTTGGTTGTGAATGAAACCGAACCGGGGAAATACCAGTTCGATTGGTCGCAGGTAAAACAATTTACCGATATGTGCAAGCAGATCGGGTTCAAAAAATTTGAATGGTCGCACATTTGGATTTACTGGGGAGTCAAGAATCCCGTTCGAGTCTACACCAAAAAAGAGGGTAAATATGTGATGCTTTGGTCCCCGGACATTGGAGCCACCTCGGACACGTACGTCAATTTTCTGAAGCAGTTTTTGCCGGAGTTTCATGATTTTTTGGCGAAGGAAAACATTCTCGAAGATTCCTACTTTCATTTGTCGGATGAACCGGGCGCAAGCCACGTGGAGAATTATAAGCGTGCGCGGCAGGTGCTGCATGAGTTGGCACCCTGGATGAAGGTGATGGATGCATTGAGTGATATTCAGTACGGCCGGCAAGGATTGACCGATATGCCAATACCCATGGTGAATTCCGCGCAGGCTTATATCGATGAAAAGATTCCGCACTGGGTTTATTATTGCTGCGCTCCACAGGGGCCGTGGTTGAATCGTTTCATGGATACGCCTTTGCCGAAGGTGCGCATGGCGGGTTGGACGTTTTATCGACTGGGGGCGAAAGGCTTTTTGCATTGGGGTTTTAATTACTGGCACAAAATTGAGCAGGAAGTCGTGACTGACCCGTTGACGGACGGTTGCGTCTCGGCCTGGCCGGGCATTCCATACGGCGATCCATTCGTGATTTACCCCGGCGCTGATGGGCAACCGATGGATTCGATACGATGGGAAGTCTTTGCGGAATCGCTGCAGGATTATGCCATTTTGCAAACGGCGGGAATCAAGCCGGAAGACCCGTTGCTCTCGGAGATTAAAACCTATGCTCAATTTCCGAAGAATGAGGAATGGATACAACAGACACTGGAGAAAATATTGAAAAAGCCTGCCGGTGGGAAAACACCCGGCAATTGAGGTGAAGGTTCAGGCCAGGCGAGGTGAATGCAGGGTTTGTTAGAATAAGGTGGGGATGTGTTGAATTGCGCTTTTGGATTCTGCTTCGGATGGGCGTATTGAGCTGTTTAAAGTCGCGGGCCGAAGCGAGGATTCTTTTTTGGGATTGAGCGCTATAGACATGCCGCTCCAACGGAGCTTAAGAGGTCACGGGTTTGTCCCACGTGAAACGAGTAAAATATGGGCAGGAACGACGGATTGGCGAAAGTCATTTGTAAGACTGTTGAACAGTCTTTCTTGCAAAATCTTTCTCAACACAAACTGCGTTTGAGGTTTTGTAAGCTCTTCGAGAAGGAGAGTGCTGATTTCGTCGATTGGTCGTTGATTAAGGCCGTTCCCACTGGAGAAGGATTTTGCGGGATTCGGTTTCGTGGGAGAGAAGGAAAAATTCGTCGGCGTTGGGGATGCTTTGCCAGTCGAGAGTTTTGACGTGTGATTTGAGGGAGAGCATCTGGCGCTTGAAGGCGCCGTTGCGGACGTAGGATTCGCTGCCACCTACGAGGAAGTGCATGGCGAGGGATTTGTTGAGCTGCTTCATGCATTCGGCAGGAGCAAAAGCGCCGAGGCAGATGACGCCGCGTGCGGCATCGGGCTTTTGAGTGTAAAGGCGGCAGGCGCTGAAGCCACCGTCGGCGAGGCCGATGAGCAATGGTTTGTTCAGTTGGGTTTTGAGTCGAGTGGCGACCGCTTTTTCGGCCTCGAGGACGTAAGCGGGGGGAACAT